>USCP01000092.1 GCA_900553245.1 uncultured Peptococcaceae bacterium | reverse complement strand
TACCAGAAGTTCTATGAGTCATTTTTTTATGTTGCACTTAGATTGTAAATTCGCCGTATAAAAATAGCGGATACAGCAAAATATATACCATATCCGCTTTTCAATAATTACAAATTAGTCTTCTTCTGTGCTCAAGCAGAATCCGGCAACTTCAGCATATTCTTCTACGCCTTCTACTTGCACCATGCGACGGAATTCTTTGCTCTTTGCACCTGGGAGACGGAAGTCTTCGTTGTCAACCGGTTTAATAGCCACTTCTTTTGGTGGTTCTACTTGTGGCACATAATCGTATGGGTAACGGTATGCGCGATAAACCATGTTGGTCTTAATGCCTACACTACCAAAATATGGGCTGATGTATTCCCAAACGATTTCATGTTCTGGAGTCACTTCCAAGAAACGACCGTCAGACCCTTCGGTGATTAAGGTGTTACCGTTAGGCAAACGTTGTGCACTGGAGATATAGCAGCTGTAGAAATGGTCTGCAATAAATGGTTGTGCATAGCCGAGGTCCATTGGACGGCATTGCCATACAATTTCCATCTTCACAGGGTCAATTTCCAATACACGGGAGTAGTCACGATGTGCATTGTTCACCCCGGTCAAGGATACAGGGTTTGGTGCACCGTAACCTGCCCAGCCGCCGTTGTCGAACAATAAGATGTTACCGGCACCAGGAAGCCCTTGAGGAATCATGTGAGCATGGTGTTGGCCGATGATTTGACCGATTTCCTTTGCCTTACCGGTGGTGTAGTCAGGACCGAGTTTCCAAACAATCTTACCGGTTTCCTTGCTGATGATGGCAATGATATTGGTTTGACGACCGTCCCAGATGATATTGTCCGGATGGAAACGTTCGTCGCCAGCATCATACCATTTGTTAGGACCGAGCACGCTCATGGAGTTGATGTGCATCCAGTCACCTTGGCCATTGCGCACAATGTTAGGGTTACGAGCAATGGCATTCTTAGCCGCTTCGTCAAATCCCAATTCTTCAAAATGATCGTGTACACACCAGTCCCAAACAATGTTGCCTTCCCAGTCAACTTCGATAATGCGGTCACTAATCAAAGTATGTAAGGAAATTTCAGGCACAACCACGTCGGTATGAGTCACCATCAAAGTGTTCCCGCTGAGAGTTTGGCATTCCATATTCGGAACATAGTAACCAACAGGATTCCCTTCGCGTTGGTAGTCATGGTGTTGACGTGCCATCCATTCGCCTTCATAGCCAGGGTCTTCAATAAATTGGTTTTTCTTGAATTCCCAAACAATATTCCCATCCCAGTCTACTTCGATTAAGTCTTTTTGGTCTTGCCACCCGTTTTCTTTATTACGTTCACCACGGGAGCCAAAAACATAACCGCCCTTTAATAGCTTGTTAGGGAAGCCCTTCAATCCTTGCCAGTGGTTAACTACGCCACCGTTCATATCAATCAAAGTTGCACCATGTTCGTTGGCTTGAAAAATGGTGTAGCCGTTGAAACATTTTTCCGGCTTATAAATAATAGTGCCCATTGGATGTACTGATGGTTTACCCATTGTCATCGTCCTCCTCATTCAATAATCATTTAACATTCTTATCAGGGACATTCCCCTTTCGTTAAATACATTATATCACCATTTTTTATAAATGGGACCTCTAAAAAAACAGATACCCCATCGAAGAGTTCGATAAGGTATCTGTTTTGCTATGGCTGATTTTCTTTTAAAAGTTCTCTTAATAATTCCAGTGTTTTTTGTTCCAACAGCGTCAGCTGACGTTTGCGAGGATACAGCAAATATTCTATAGCCTCGCCAAAATTCTCGCTGCCTTTGATAGGAATCAAACGAATCATCCCCTGTTCACAGTAAATATCACGTTTTGCAAAGCTCTCCGGCAAAATCGCAACACCTTCACCAGCGCTAATCATGCGCTTTAAGGCCTCGCGATCATTCATGACCAATGCTTCTGTATCCATCTGGATGTGACGATTAACCCCCGTCCAATATACACTCGAATACGATAGAAATTGTTCCTGTTGCATTTCCTCCATGCCAACTTCTTCATTATTCGCCAATGCACTATCTTGGCTCACGAATAACATCATTTGATGACTTTTAAAAGCCTCATAACGCAATGCCGCCTGCCCGAATACATTTAAAGTATGTTCCGGTAAAAACCCCCACATTGACAACCCTAAATTGGCTTGCCCCTGTTCTAAAGCCTCCACAATTCGGCGTGGTGTTTCAATTTCCAAGCGCAATTCCGCCTTTGGAAAACGGCGCTTAAATGCCACCATAATATCGGAGAAAAGATAGCCAAAGGATTGGGTAATCATTAGCTTTACTTCGCCACGCAACTCCTTATGGCGTTCACCGTAATTCAACATTTGACTAGCACAGTCCAAGGCCTGACGCGCCAACTGAATAATATCTTGCCCTTCCGGCGTTGGCACCACACCGGCTGTCGTTCGTTCAAAAAGACGAACACCGATCTCTTTCTCTAGACTGTGTAAAGAACCACTCAATGAGGATTGCGCCATAAACAAGGCCTTGGCCGCCTTTGAAATCGATTGATGCTTTTCGATTTCAACAATTTGCTGAAATTGCTCTAAGCGCATACGTTTCGCCCCCCATCACATTTGAATTATTGCTCAAGAGACGCAACCAACACCGGTAATTCTTCACGTACCTTTGCTTCACAGTCACGCATCCCAAGGATGGTTTTTTCAAATAATTCTTTGAGCTCCCAGCCCAAGCCCTCAGCCCCTTGGCGAATAACGTCGCGGGAACAACCAGCGGCAAAATGCTTGTCTTTAAATTTACGCTTTACAGAATCTGCGCCCATATCCATGACTGTTTTAGAAGGGCGCATAAGTACACCTGCACCAATTAAACCCGTAAGCTCATCCACCGCAAAAAGTATTTTTTCCATCTGATGCTCCGGTGCCACATCACTTACCAAACCGTAACCGTGACTACACACTGCATGAATCAATTCTGGGCTCGCGTTAATTTCTGCTAATAGTTCCGGTGCTTTTTTGCAATGTTCTTCGGGATAGCATTCGAAATCAATATCATGAAGCAAGCCCACCATACGCCAAAACGCTTCATCTTCGCCATAACCGAGCTCACGGGCATACCACCCCATAACACCTTCTACTGTTAAAGCATGCTCCAAATGAAATGGTTGTTTATTGTACTTTGTCAGCAATTGTAGCGCTTCTTCTCTGGTAAATGTGTTTTCCATACGACTCCCTCACAATCTCATTAGCGCCTTACTCATTATTGTAAGACGTCTATTATAAATGATTACTTTTATTATGAACGACCCTTTAACAAAAGTAAACCTTCTGCTAACCATCGACATTTATACTTAAGCAATATCCTATAACACCACTCTTGACAATTATATCGCACCTCGACATAATTTATATATCGAATCTCGATATATATTATCCACATGAGGGCATCATGGATTCAAAAATCAAACGCATTTATGCGCCAATGACTGAAAGCGCCTTCTATATTCTTTACTGTCTTCAATCACCCCAACATGGCTACGGCATCAATCAACAAGTCAAACAGATGACCGCAGGCGCAGTAACAATTAGCGCAGGGACTATGTATGGTACCCTTTCAAAAATGGAAAAAGACGGTCTCATTAAATTTATTTGTGAAGAAGAAAAACGCAAGCTCTACCAAATCACCGAACTCGGTAAGGAAGTTCTCACCTTAGAAATGAGCCGTATCGAACGCCTTTATCGCAATAGCAAAGGAGAGATCATCGATGAGTAAAACCAAAACATTCCTTCGCCTCTTCACCATCGCAGATTATGAAGAGGAAGAACAATGGCTTCGTAGTCAACATCAAAAAGGTTGGAAACTGCAAAAGATTTACTTTCCCTGCTTTTATGTATTTGAAGAATGTCAACCGGAAGATGTGGTCTATCGCCTAGACTATCAAAACAAAACCCAAGACAGCAATTATCACCGCATTTTTGAGGACTACGGTTGGGAATACTGCCAACAATTCATGGGCTGGCTATTTTTTCGCAAACCGGTCACTGATTCTTCTGAGCCATGCGAGTATGAAATTTTTTCTGATAACGAATCTCGTATTGATATGATTGAACACATTATAAAAACGCGCATGCTTCCAATTATGATCATCTTCTTTACTTGCTTACTACCAAATTTTGTAAACACCATACGCTACACCACATCATCGTCATTCTTTTTCACCATGCTTTTCGGTGTACTGACGGTACTATACGTTGGACTTGTCACATACTGCGGCATCAAACTCCGACGCCTTCGTGCACATTTTGACCTACCACCACGTTAACAAAAAATCAACGTCTACACATCGTAGACGTTGATTTTTTATAATCATTCAAATTTTGCGTGAACAATAATGATACAGTCATAATCATTAAGGCGATTCGGCGCTTCAATCAATCCTTTTTTATCAATACCTGTAGCACCTTCACCAAGGTCAAAGGCGATTCCACCCAATATGATTTCATCTCCCGGCGCAATCATTAATGTTTCGCTTTCCTCATGGCTATCAATGGTATAGCCGCAAACACTCTCGGGCAATAAAAATTGTCTCGTCACTACTTCATGATGTTCTTGGACTGCCGAATCAACATTCATCTGCAAATTAACGTTCTTCTCTTCCGTCGCTTCATTCAATGATGCTACATCAAATGTCGTGCTAAACGTCTCTGTCGTGTCATCCAGTAAAAGAGAGGCGTAATCGACCATTTGCCCTGCCTTCCAATATTCAGCGGTCAATGTTGCCTTAGCTACCTTTCTCCCAAATCAACATTATAGGAAAAGCCCACTGGCGTTGTTAGCGCGTTCCGGTCAGTTGAATACATCAATACATCCTTCTTTTGCCCAGTACAGCCAAACGCCACCAGACACAGGAGCGCCACCAGAATAAAACCCAACATTTTTTTCATGCAACCACCACCTTTAAAGGCGAATTGTTTTTTATGGTATTATACACTCTCATTATTTATCTAACAATATATATTCAATTCCGATATACAGTCATTTTTTATCCGTCTACTTCTTTCATAATTACATAGCAATCTTCCCACTGCTACGCCGTTAAGAAGGTATTTAACACGTTTTTAACATTGTTTATTATTAAAGAGGCATGTATAATAATGAAGGACTGTGGTTTACACAAAAAAAGAAAACGAAGGAGCAAACATGAAAAAAAGTAATCCAATTGCATTACTACCAATTGGCGTATTCCTAGTCCTCTATCTTGGGCTAGGGATTCTCTTTGAGTATGTAATGAAAATCCCTATGGGATTCTATAACATTCCAATTATTATAGCATTTCTTGTAGCGATTTTAGTCGCGTGTCTGCAAAATCGCAGTGTATCATTCGATAAAAAGTTAGAACTGATGGCAAGCGGGCTGGCAGACAAAAATATTATCACCATGCTTTTAATCTTCCTCGTTGCCGGTGCCTTTGTTGGAGTTGTCGGTAGAAGCAGTGCCGAAAGCGTGGCGTTCTTTATGCTTGCATTAATTCCGGCACGTTTTGCCGTTGCTGTTCTTTTTGTGGTATCTTGCTTTGTATCCACAGCAATGGGGACTTCTGTGGGGACCATCACTTTACTAACACCGATTGCTCTTGCCGTTTCCTCGGCATCAGGCTTTGATGCCCCCTTATGCATCGGTGCCATCATGGGGGGTGCAATGTTTGGCGATAACCTCTCTTTCATCTCCGATACCACCATTGCCGCTTGTAACGGTCAGGGCTGTGCCATGAAAGATAAGTTCCGCGAAAACTTCAAAATTGCCTTACCGGCAGCATTAGCAACTTTGGCACTCATACTTGTGCTATCATTCCAAGCAGATTTAAACGGTTCTATCAATGAATCCTACAATCTCATTCAAATCATTCCGTACGTACTCGTGCTCATTGGCGGCATCATCGGAATGAATGTTTTTGTAGTACTTCTCATTGGTATCGTATCCGGTTCTTTCATCATGTTGGCAACCGGCCAAACCGCCCCAACAGATCTTCTCGCGAATATGGGCACCGGTTCCGCCGGCATGTTTGAAACATCAATGGTTGCTATTCTGGTTGCTGCGATGTGTGCACTTATTCGTGAATACGGTGGCTTTGAAGCATTGCTACATGCAATCCACCATGTTTTCAAGGGCAAACGCGGCGGTCAGCTTGGGATGGGGCTTTTGGTCGGTGCCATGGATATTGCTACCGCTAATAATACGGTTGCTATTGTGATGGCAAACCCAATTGCTAAAGAAATGTCTCAAGAATATGGCATTACGCCCCGCAAAACAGCATCCCTTTTGGATATTTTCTCTTGCGTATCACAAGGTGTCATCCCTTACGGTGCACAAATGCTCGTTGCTCTTTCAGCATCAGCAGAGCTAGGCTATGAACTCTCTGCATTCAATATTATGACCAATCTCTTCTATCCGGGCTTCTTATTAATCAGCGTATTGATTTTTATTTTCTTAACACCGCATAGAGAAAAACGATAAATCTACACACATAAAAAACAGGCAATACAGTGACTATTCACCGCATTGCCTGTTTTAATTTTCTATATATTACCCAAACGCTGTTTACTGCGCTTTTTCCTCACGTGCTTTGATTTGACGAAGCGCCTTTGAAAGCTGATCTGGGCAAGAGGTCGCACGAGAACCGCATCTAATTCCCTCAATTTTTCCGATAATCTCATCAATGTCCATACCTTTTACCAACGCACAAATCCCCTGAAGATTACCGTTGCAACCACCTACAAACTCAAGATTAACGAGCTTGTTATCCTCTACTTCGATGCCAAACTGCTTGCAGCAAGTACCTGTTGTGTTGTAAACATATTTCATTTCGTATAATACCTCTTGTTTTTTATTTTCCATTACAATGGTATACACTATTTCAGCGTGTTTTGCAAGATTTAATTGCAAAGTTGGATTTTCCATTATGCGACGATGCTTTGAATATAGCTATAATCAATGGTTCCTCTTGTGACTGTATAGAAAAACGGATCCTTTCTGATGACATCTTCCGCATTGATAATAAAATGATGCCATCCCACTGTATCATTGCTGTCAACAGGATAAATGGTAATATCAAATCCAAAACCGGAAGCGCCGACAGATGGCTTTGTACGTTCCACTTGAACATCATTGAGATTTTCAATGATATGTTGAACCTGTTCTTTCTCATCAATATGCGTTGTTTGTCCGGTATTGCCGTTAAAAACAACGATTTTCTTCACCTCTCGAGGGTCTAAATCCAGCAAATCTACAGGACTGCTAAACCATATCATTAAACCACCGCCCAAAATGGCTACGATAGAAAATAAAGCAATAACTTTCTTTTTCATATTTGGTCACCAACTCTCCGCTATTCTTACATTTAAGATACCAGATATCCTCAAAAGCCAGAAAACTTTTAGCCCACCAACACAACAAAGCAGATGCTACATTGCCACCGCATTGTAACATCTGCTTTTCGTTTTTTTAAAGGCATCTGCCTCATATCTGTTTATTCTTCTGTATTGGCTACACGTCCGTGTCTGTGATGATGGCCACTGCCCTGACAGCTGCCATTGCCTTGCCCACAGCCATTATTGCCGAATGAAGCGTCGTTGATGCCGTATTCTTCCATACGTTCCCGAATCTCCTTCATACTCATGGCATTGAGCTGCGCGGGCGTTATATTGGCCTCGACCTTTGAGAGGGCCACATAGGCT
>USCP01000091.1 GCA_900553245.1 uncultured Peptococcaceae bacterium | reverse complement strand
CACCGCACCGGCGGCAATGATGCTGCCTGCACCAACGTGGGCATCGTTCAATACAATAGCGCCCATACCAATGAGAACATCGTCTTCAATGGTGCAGCCGTGAACCACCGCGCGGTGGCCGACGGTCACGCCCTTGCCGATGGTCAACGGAGTGCCTTCATCCACATGCAACACACAGCCGTCTTGAATGTTAGAACCGTCACCAATGGTGATGGCTGCTTCATCGCATTTAACTACAGCATAGTGCCAAATGCCAACGTCTTCGCCAATCGTCACATCCCCATCGATCACGCAATGGGGACTTTCATAATGTGCCATTTTTTCTTACTTCCTTTTTTCTGCCTATAATATAAAATAAAAGACTCAAGGATTACTCCTTGAGTCTTATTCCGCGCTGTAAGGGATTCGAACCCCTGGCCTTTTGGTCCGTAGCCAAACGCTCTATCCAGCTGAGCTAACAGCGCACACGGAGAGAGAGGGATTCGAACCCTCGATACGGTCCCCCGTATACTCCCGTAGCAGGGGAGCACCTTCGGCCTCTCGGTCATCTCTCCTCGCCATAACAAAACTTATTATAGTGAACGTTCCAAATTTTGTCAAGCGGTTTTTAAAACTTTTTTAAAAACTTTTTTCCTGACGGAGGAGGTGGGATTCGAACCCACGGAACCCGCAAAGATTCAACGGTTTTCAAGACCGCCTCCTTAAACCGCTCGGACACCCCTCCAGAAAACATTATTCATTATAAAGGGCTTTCGGTTGTGTGTCAATAAGCTTTTCGCCCAAAACACGCCTTTTAGCGTAATTCAATTGGGCCTTCTACGCAGGAAAATTCGATAAAGGTGTCTAACACACCGTGCATGTTGTTACTGATGTTTTCAAGCTGGGTGGTCAAAGACAGAATGCTTTGATCGAGCTTGACGGCTTCGAGACGCTCACCGATGATGGCGATGCTACGTTGATAAAAGGCCGGGTTCGCAAAGCACTCATGCCAATCATCATCTGCTTCCAAATCTCTCAAGAATGCAGCGCAATCTTTTTTTGCCAATTCCAACAAAATGCGAATTTCGGCATTGGTTTCCTTATTGATTGCATTTTGTCCCGGTGAATAGGAAAAAATGTTAAGGCAACCACTCTTCTTTACTTCACGAAGTTTGTTAATCAATTGGTCCAAATGGACAGAACAGCTTTTTGCCGGCTCCAACAGTTCGGCACGAATAGCCATAGCAATGGCCTCCCTTCCCAAATATTCAATATCCACATAGTATATTACAAGTGTGTGATATGATTATTTTTATTATAGCACATAAGCGTTTTCTATGTCGTCATAATCCTACCATATTGAGAACTTCATGTACAGTTTTTTTTATGAATATTTTTAGGGAAGGGGGTGGCACTGTTTGTATAGTCTAGTCGCGCTTTAAAAGTGGCGCCAAAAAGCGTCCCGTATGGGATTCCGCGCAGGCTGCCACATCCTCCGGCGTGCCGGTGCAAACCACACGTCCACCGCCGCTGCCCCCTTCAGGGCCGAGGTCAATGATATGGTCGGCGCACTTAATCACGTCAAGGTTGTGTTCGATGATGACCATGCTTTCGCCTTGGTCGACCAAGCGTCCCAGCACTTCGAGAAGGCTGGCGATGTCCGCGGTGTGAAGGCCGGTGGTTGGTTCGTCCAAGATGTAGAGGGTCTTGCCTGTTGGGCGCTTTGAAAGCTCTGTGGCGAGCTTGATGCGCTGGGCTTCCCCACCGGAAAGGGTGGTCGCCGGCTGACCGAGCTTGATATAGCCCAAGCCCACGTCTTGGATGGTCTTAATTTTGTTGTAAACCGCCGGAATGTTTTCAAAGAATGTTACCGCTTCGTCCACGGTCATCTCCAACACCTCGGAAATGTTTTTGCCGCGATAGGTGACTTCCAAGGTTTCACGGTTATAGCGTTTACCCTTGCAGACCTCACATGGGGCGTACACGTCCGGCAGGAAGTGCATTTCGATTTTAATGATCCCATCGCCCTTGCAGGCTTCACAGCGTCCGCCCTTGACGTTAAAGGAGAATCGCCCCGCTTTGTAGCCACGCAGCTGGGCTTCCTTGGTCTTGGCAAAGAGGGCACGAATTTGGTCAAAGGCGCCGGTGTAGGTCGCCGGATTGGAGCGCGGGGTACGCCCAATCGGGCTTTGGTCGATGTTGATAATCTTGTCGATTTGCTCCGCCCCTTCAATAGCGCGATGCTTGCCCGGAATGCCCTTGTATTGACTGTACAGGGCTTTTTCAAGACCCTTGTAAAGGATTTCGTTAATAAGCGTACTCTTGCCCGAGCCACTCACCCCGGTCACGCAGGTGAGCACGCCCAAAGGAATGGTCACGTTGATGTTTTTGAGATTGTTTTCACGGGCACCGATGATTTTCAGCACGCGCTTTTTGTCAATCGCACGGCGTTCCTTCGGCACTGCAATTTGCTTACGGCCGGATAGGTAGGCGCCGGTGATGGAGCGGTCGTTTGCCATGACTTCCTCAGGGGTGCCTGATGCCACGACTTCCCCGCCGCCACTGCCGGCATGGGGACCGATGTCCACAATAAAGTCAGCGGCGCGCATGGTGTCCTCATCGTGCTCGACGACAATTACAGTGTTGCCCAAGTCGCGCATGTGCTTTAAGGTGCCAATGAGGCGCTCGTTGTCACGTTGGTGCAAGCCAATGGATGGCTCGTCCAAAATATAGAGGACGCCCACCAGCCCACTACCGATTTGGGTCGCCAAACGGATGCGCTGGGCTTCCCCACCGGAAAGGGTGCCGGCGGCACGGCTCAAGGTGAGGTAGGTCAAACCCACGTTGACCAAGAAACGCAAACGCTCCTGAATTTCCTTCAAAATCAACCGTCCAATAAAAAGCTGGCGTTCCGTGAGCTCAATGTGTTCAAAAAAGTCCAAGGCTTCCACGATGGTCATGTCGCAGACTTCCCAGATGGCTTTGCCGCCGACAGTCACAGCCAAGGCTTCCGGACGCAGACGGCGGCCCTTACAAGCACTGCAACGGTCGGTGCGCATAAAGCCTTCCAACATTTCCATGCTCGATTCGCTGTGGGTTTCAGCGCGGCGACGCTCCAAGTTTGGAAGAAGCCCTTCGTAGGCCTTGCGGTATTCCTTTTCTTCGCCAAACATGTTAATGTAGCTAAATTTCACCACCGGATGGTCGCCACCGTAAAGGATGATGTCTTGCTGTTCCTTAGGCAGGTCTTGCCACGGGGTGTCACGGTCAATGCCGAGCTTGTCGGTGAGGCAAAACATCAATCGCTCGTAATAGTTCGAGATGGCACCGCGACGCCACGGTGCCAATGCCCCTTCATTGAGGCTCTTGCTTGGGTCGGGAATAATGAGGTCCAAATCAAAGCGCATGACCTCCCCAAGACCGCTACACTGCTCACAGGCGCCCAATGGGTTGTTAAACGAAAAGAGCTGTGGGGTGAGCTCTGGCATGGAAATGCCGCAGTCCAAGCAAGCAAAATGCTCGCTGAAGCGCAAAAGCTCGCCATCGGCGTCCACCCAGCACTGGCCCTCTGCCAACTCCAAGGCAGCCTGCATGCTTCCTGCCAAACGGCTTTCTACACCGGGCTTTAACTTAATACGGTCAACCACCACTTCGATGTAATGCTTGTTGTTTTTCTTAAGGATGATGTCCTCGCCAAGGTCGCGCATCTCGCCGTCCACACGCACACGCACGTAGCCGCTTTTACGCAACTGCTCAAAATATTGCTTAAACTCGCCCTTGCGATTTTGCACCACCGGCGCCAAAATGTGCAAGCGCGCCCCTTCATTTAAACCCATCACTTGGTCCACCATTTGGTCGATGGATTGCTGATGAATTTCCTTGCCGCACTTTGGACAATGCGGCACCCCAATGCGGGCATAGAGCAGGCGCAAATAATCGTAGATTTCCGTCACCGTCCCCACCGTGGAACGTGGGTTACGCGCCGTGGTTTTTTGGTCGATGGAAATCGCCGGGCTGAGACCAGAGATTTCATCCACATCCGGCTTATCCATCTGCCCCAAAAATTGGCGGGCATAGGAAGAGAGGGATTCCACATAACGGCGTTGCCCTTCGGCATAAATCGTATCAAATGCCAAGGAGCTCTTTCCGGAACCGGAAAGCCCCGTCATCACCACCAGCTTGTCACGGGGAATGTCGAGATCGATATTTTTCAGATTGTGCACCCGCGCACCGCGGATTTTAATCATATTTTCTTCCATAGCTTTCCTCTATTTCTAGTCCATTGCTTCAATGCGACGAATTTCATCACGCAACTCCGCCGCTATTTCAAATTCAAGATTCTTCGCCGCATCCTTCATGGCCTTTTCAAGCAACAGCAAATGCTGCTTGCGGCCCTTGGCATCCTGCGGCACCTCGCGAGTGAGGTATTGTGGGGCCTCGTCCTCTGTCCCCTTTAAAACGGCAATATCCGCACGCACATCCTTGCGCACCGTCTTTGGCACAATGCCATGGGCACTGTTGTAGGCCATCTGAATCTCGCGACGGCGCTCGGTTTCCTCAATGGCGCGCTGCATGCTGCCGGTCATACGGTCGGCATACATCACCACTTCGCCACCGGCATTACGCGCGGCACGACCGATGGTCTGAATCATTGAGCGCTCACTCCGGAGGAACCCTTCCTTGTCGGCGTCAATAATCGCCACCAACGACACCTCCGGCAAATCCAGCCCTTCGCGCAAAAGGTTAATCCCCACAAGCACGTCAAACTCACCCAAGCGCAAATCACGCAAAATATCCATACGCTCCAACGCCTTGATTTCAGAGTGCAAATAACGCGCTGCCACACCGGCATTCACCAGATAATTTGTCAAATCCTCTGCCATACGCTTGGTGAGCGTTGTCACCAACACACGCTCGTCGCGGTCGATGCGCTCATGCACACGGTCCAAGAGGTCGTCAATTTGCCCCTTAATCGGGCATACCTCAATCGGTGGATCAAGAAGCCCGGTTGGACGGATAATTTGTTCCACCACCTGCTCGCTTTGCTCAAGCTCATAATCCCCCGGTGTCGCCGATACATAGATGGTCTGGCGCACCTTGTCCTCAAATTCCTCAAAATGAAGCGGGCGATTATCAAGGGCACTCGGCAAACGGAAGCCGTGCGCCACCAAATTTTCCTTGCGGGAACGGTCGCCGGCAAACATACCGCCAATCTGTGGCACTGCCACATGACTTTCGTCAATAAAGGTGATGAAATCCTTCGGGAAAAAGTCCAAAAGAGTATCCGGAGTGCTGCCCGGTTCACGCCCCGATAAAGGCTGAGAGTAGTTTTCCACCCCAGAGCAATAGCCCACCTCGCGCAACATTTCGATGTCATAACGAGTGCGCTGTTCCAAGCGCTGAGCCTCCAAGAGCTTGCCCTGTGCCTTGAGCTCATCCAAACGCCCTTCCAGCTCGGTTTCGATGGCCTCAATGGCGGTATCCAGATATTCCGGTGCCGTCACATAGTGGGTATTCGGATAAATCGCCACATGCTCACGCTCACCCAACACCTTGCCGGTGAGATTGTCAAATTCTGAAATGCGGTCGATTTCATCACCGAAAAATTCAATGCGAATCCCGGTATCACTGGTGGACGCCGGCATAACCTCTACACAATCCCCACGCACACGAAAAGCACCTCGCTTAAAATCGATGTCATTGCGTTCGTATTGAATCTCAATCAATTTACGCAGCACATCGTCGCGCTCGATTTCCTGTCCCGGACGCAGGTTCAAAACCTCATTGCGATAAAATTCCGGCGAGCCCAAGCCGTAAATGCAACTCACCGAGGCAATGATAATCACATCGCGGCGTTCTAAGAGAGAAGCGGTTGCCGAGTGACGCAGCTTTTCGATGGTTTCATTGATTTGCGCGTCCTTTTCAATATAAGTATCTGTCTGCGCCACATAGGCTTCCGGTTGATAGTAATCGTAGTAGCTGACAAAGTATTCCACCGCATTGTTTGGAAAAAACGCCTTAAATTCGCTGTAAAGCTGCGCCGCCAAGGTCTTGTTCGGCTCAAAAATCAACGCCGGACGATTGGCCTTGGCAATCAAGTTCGCCATCGTAAAGGTTTTCCCACTCCCGGTAACGCCCAACAAGGTCTGCTTATGATAGCCAAGGTTCAGCCCCTCTAAAAGCGCCTCAATCGCCTCCGGCTGATCCCCCGTCGGCGCAAAGGGCGCCACCAATTCAAAATCAGGCATCTGTCTCACTCCAATCCTCGCAAAAATTCTACATCAAATGCCGTTGCGTTGACGCCAATCACGCCCATCGCAACCGCTTATTATCGTCCTTCTAGTATACCGCATTTAAACCGATTGGCATAGTCACAATTAAAAAAAAGCGCCTGTCCTCTCGAACAAACGCTTCTCTTGTCATGACAAGGCGTTCTGCTCTGCCTCCAAATGACGAATATGAACATAACAATACACCGCACTCAACACATCAACAATATAGAACATTTGAATGATGGCATGGCTAAAGGCAAAGCGTCGGCTCACCAAGCCCTGTTGTTGGGCCACCCAGAGCCCACGCCAACCATAGGAGCTGGTGGTCAAAATCAAAATCAGCCCGCCCAAAAGTGAGAACATAATAATCGAAACGGACTGCACCACCACCTCACTTTGCATAATCAAATGCCCACAAATGCCATACAGCGGAATCATGCAGAGCTTTAACACCATGCACCAAAAAAGATAGGTCTTCGCCCGCGCGCCCCGGCGCGGTGTGGTGAGTGCATTGACCATATTAAGCCCACAAACAAGGCCTAAGGCACTGATGGTAAACAGAAACGAAAAGCTGCTCACATCTGTTTGTGCACCTCCACTCACAAACACATACGGTGCAATGAGCAGAACATAAATGGCTAACCTTTTCATTGTCTTTCCCCCTTTTTTCAGACAACGCCCAGCGCGTGGTCTCCCTTCACGCGCGTTTGGTAGTTTGATTATAACGTGTATAGACACTCATTGCCACCGCTACTTCCAGAAAATCTAACAAACATCGCACTTTGATAGAAAAACATCGAAAAAACGCTCGTTATTTTTGTCCTCGCCTTTCAAACTGTTACCACTATGACCTTTAAGTCCCCTATCCTTTGCTATAAAATAATAGTACACGATTGAAAAAAAGGAGATGACCCTATGTCACATCGCAATATCATTGCAAAATTCTTGCTCGCCTTCGTGCTTGCCTTTGCTGTAATCACACCATTTCAACCACAAGAAGCAGAAGCAGCAAGTCCGGTTGCAGTTTATGTCAACAGCCAACGCCTCGCTAAAAACGGCGAAGTCGTAAGCGGCTCTACCCTCGTACCAATGCGTGCGATTTTTGAAGCCCTCGGTGCCACCGTTCAATACTTTGGCGACACCCAAACCATTTCCGCCTTTGACCCAACCACCAATAAAATCATGTCCATGACTGTGAACGACAAGAACATGTTCTGCGCAGACAATAGCGAATTTTCCAAGTATGCGTCCAACCCAACCTCTCAAGCCACCATCAACTTTGTGCTTGAACACACCAGCGTGGTATCCGTACCACCAACCGTCATCAGCGGCAATACCATGGTGCCGGTGCGTGTGGTATCCGAATCCTTAAACTGTAAGGTTGACTGGAATGGCAAAACCCAAACCGTGACCATCAATCGCTAATCCACAAATAACGAGAGACAGGCGTGCAGCCTGTCTCTTTTTTGTTACTTAGGCGGGGGCATGTGTTCCCTTCTCTAAGCACAAAAAAGAGCGACTTCCGTTGAAGTCGCTCTTTTTGTATTGGAGCTTTAGCGTAAATAAACCCCCAGTTCAACTGGGGGTCGGTAAAAAATACT
>USCP01000090.1 GCA_900553245.1 uncultured Peptococcaceae bacterium | reverse complement strand
CCGATGATGCGGCAGGCAATGCCTACCCAGATACGTCAACGGCTTTCAATGAGGCGATGAATGTGGCCATTGTTGAAGGCAGCGGTCATGCCCTACACATCGAAGCACCGTTTATCCACAGTAGCAAGGCGGACGTAGTGGCGCAGGGCTTGGCACTTGGTGTGCCGTATGGCCTGACGTGGTCCTGCTACGAGGGTGGGGTGCATCCTTGTGGGCAGTGTGCCACCTGTATCGATCGGGCGGCGGCTTTTGCAGCCAATGGTGTGAATGATCCGGCGCTTGAAGGAGGGTGTGACGATGAGCAATAATGTCCTCTTTTTTGTAGCGGTGGTGTTTTATCTGTGTGCGGTGCTGGTGGCCTATCGCTTATTTGGCAAAAGTGGGCTGTATGCTTTCACTGTTATTGCAGCGATTTTGGCCAATATTCAGGTGTGCAAGAATGTGGATATTTTTGGCTTAGCGACCACTGCCGGTAATGTGCTTTATGCGGCGAGTTTTTTGGTAACGGATATTCTCTCCGAAAAATACGGCAAGGCGGCGGCTAAGAAGGCGGTACATATTGGGATTTTTACGACGTTGCTTTTCTTGGTGGGCACCCAAGGCTTGCTGTGGTTTACACCGAATGAGAGTGACATCATGAGTGGCGCGATGGACCAGCTCTTTGGCTTGGTACCGCGTGTGGCGGTGGCGAGTGTGGTGGGCTATGCTTGTTCCCAAACGGTGGATGTGGCGCTGTATCATTTGATTTGGCACCGTACCGGTGACAATGAACGTGGCTTGTGGCTGCGCAACTGTGGCTCCACCTTTACGTCTCAGGCGGTGGATACGGTGGTTTTTACCACGATTGCTTTTTACGGGGTGTACCCAAATGCGGTCTTCTTTAGCATTTTATGGACCACCTATTTCTTCAAGGTATTGGTGGCTGTTTTCGATACCCCATTTGCTTATATTGCACGAAAAATGACTGTGAAGGAGGACTAATCTATGAACGATTTACATGCTCTTGGCAAGGTGACCGAATACCGTATGGACTATGCGCCGGAGGTGCTCGAAACCTTTGAAAACCAACACCCGGATAACGACTATTTTGTAAAATTTAACTGTCCGGAATTTACCTCCCTCTGTCCGATTACCGGACAGCCGGATTTTGCGACCATTTATATCTCCTACGTGCCGGGCGCGCGTATGGTAGAAAGCAAATCTTTGAAGCTCTATCTCTTTTCCTTCCGCAATCACGGCGATTTCCACGAGGATTGCTGCAACAAGATTATGAAGGATTTGATTGCATTGATGGACCCAAAATACATTGAAGTGTGGGGCAAGTTCCTTCCACGTGGCGGGTTGTCCATCGACCCGTATTGCAATTACGGCAAGCCGGGCACCCGTTGGGAAGAGGTGGCTTTTGACCGTCTCGCTCATCACGATTTGTATCCGGAACGTGTGGATAATAGATAAACAAAAAAGCATCCTCTGTGTGGAGGATGCTTTTTTTACATGTGGATGACGGTGCCACTGCCAATTTCTTCAAAGTGAAAGGCTTGGAGCATGGCGGCCTTGACGTGTAGGCTCACGCAATGGCAAGGGATGCGGCGACAGTTGGTGCCGAGGGCAGCAAGGTAGTCGATGGTATGACGGACGCGGTCGTTCATTTCAAGCAGATGAAAGCCGCCGATAACACCGGCAATGCGTGTGTCGCCACAAACTTGCTGTGCGTGGCTGATGATGTTGCAAATGCCGCTGTGGGAGCAGCCGGTAATGATAAAAAGCCCGTGATCGGTGCGGCAGCAGAGGGCCGAGTCGTCTAGCATGTAGTCATCTTGTAGTTGGCCATTTAGACGTACCGTGCCCATCTTGTGACGTGGCTCAAAGGCATGAGTGGTTGGTATTTCTCCCAAAAACACGCAGTTTTCGGTGAGCCAGACAGGGGTGCAACTTGGCTGGTAATCAAAGTGTGTGGGCATCTCCTCCGGCATAGGTGGACCGACATAAAGCTCGCCTGCCCAACGTGGTGCAAAGCAATGGGGATGGCAGATGAGCGGCACCTGAGTGAAGGTATGGCGTTCGCTCAGAAAAGGGAGTCCTCGCGTGTGATCATCGTGCCCATGGGAGATGACAAGATGCGTGATAGCAGATAAATCAATATCCATAAGCACAGCATTTTTGAGAAAGACATCCGAATAGCCGGTGTCGAACAAAATACGCGCACCGTCGATTTCTATATAATAACTTACTGCCGGCTCGCCGTAATAATAACGGTCGATGAGGGTGTTGTTGTCGCAGAGGACAGAAAGGGTCAAAGCCATTGAAACGCACTCCTTTTTAAATAGATGATTATATTGCCTTCATTGTAGCGAATATCCTTAGTGGGAGCAATGTCGTTTGTCCGGTTGCGACATGGGCACGGGGCGGTGGGTGTTGTCTTTTTTATTTTCGAATAACCAAGCAGTCTGTTCAAAGTATTCCCTAAACTCAGAAAATTCGATTGACACTGCAAAAGCTTAATTAGTATAATAAGAAAAAATAATATAATAAAGAGATGATTATTTTATGTAAAAACGGACATTTAAGCCAATAATGAGGAAGGAGAAGGGTTATTTTTTTGCGGCTTTAAGAGGACCGTTTCATTCGACGATAAAAAGGAACATGCTAACGACGAGGAGGTTAGATGAAAATGAGTGGTCGAAGTAAAACGCCATTCCAAAAGCGAATGCGTAATAGAAAGGCAGTTAGTGGATTGCTTGTTGCTTCAATGTTGTGTACTTTGGCACCGGCAGCGGTTGTGGCTGCACCGGAGGATGTAAAGGCCAAGGTCGCATACACCGATGTCAGCGACAAGGCTTGGTACAAGGAAGCCGTGGACTATGTATCCGATGAAGGCTTGCTCGTTGGGGTAAGTGACAACAAATTCGGTCCTGATACCAACGTGACCCGCGCCATGGTTGCTGCAGTGATGTGGCGTCAATGCGGGGCACCGAAAAATGACGGTGTTAGTGATTTCGCTGATGTGGACCGCAATAGTTGGTATTCACAGGCTGTGACCTGGGGGGCTGAACAAGGCTTGGTAGCCGGTTACAGTGCAGAAAAATTTGGCCCTAACGATCCTGTGACCCGTGAACAGCTCGTGAGCTTTATCCAACGTTTTAGTGCCAAGCAGGGGATGGATACATCTGTAAAGGACCCGGCCGTATTGGATCAATACACCGATGCCGAACAAGTGGGCAGTTGGTCAAAAGATGCCGTCGCATGGGCGCTTGAAAACAAGGTGATTTCCGGTGTAGCGGATAAGAAACTTGCCCCACGTGCAAATGCCAGCAGAGCACAGTATGCCGCTATTTTGATGCGTAGTGAAGCAACCATCGATACTGACATGAACCTCGCTTATTATAGTGATGTTAGCTATTATCACAATGGCGAGATTATCACGGTAGACGAAAAAGACGGTGAAACTGCCAGTGGCGCTCCAATTCCTGCAAAGGCAGTGCTTGTCGGTGATGGTTACATTCTTGCAGTGGCATACACCGATGAAGAAGTGGCAAAGATTGAAAAATTGTTAGATACTGCCGAAGACTATCAAGACTATGATTTGCAAGGCACGACCATGATTCCTGCATTTGTCGATGCACATAGCCATATTGAAATGGTGGACCAAAACTTTGATGCATCCCCATCTGCCGGTGTGACCAGCTTGCAAGCATTGATTGATATTGGTAAGCGCGACTTTGATACATGGATCAACGACCATGAATTTGACGATGCGTATGGTCCAATCGAACCGGGCGGCAAATTCTGGTTTGTCACCAACGGTTTTGACAACACCGCTTTTAAAGAAGCGGAGTTTGGCAAAGAGCCATATGCAATGCCAACCAAGGAAATCTTGGATGAAATTTCTACCGAATATCCAATCGTGTATATCCATGCAAGTAGCCATTTGGGTGCCTTAAACTCCTTGGCAATGCAAATGCTCGAACAAGCTGTGGCTGCATCTCCACAATTAAAAGCCTATGCAAATCCGGATGCCAACTGGGATAAGGATGCCAATGGTGAACATACCGGGATTGTTCGTGAAAATGGTTTCTATGTATTGGCTGCGATGCAAGTATTGTGGAGTCCACAAGCAAACCGCACCCCTAGCGCTTCCGGTGTATTGGCAAATGCCATGGATGTGTACGCTTCCAACGGGATTGCAACCGGGATTAGCGGTAGCAACGGTGGCGACAGAAATGCTGTGATGGCAGGTATTCCGGAAGATGAACGTATTCTCGATATGACCGGCTTGATTGCCTATGACCAACATGATGCGGTACTTGGCACTACCCCAACCGCTGACAGTACCTATAACAAGATTGGTGTGAAGCACGGTGCCGTGAAGCTTTTCCTCGATGGCTCTCCACAAGGGAAGACCGCATGGTTCCAAGAAGATCCGAACGATCCATCCGGCGGCGGCTACTATCGCGGCCCAGATGAAACCGTATTGACCAACGAAGACGAAAACACCCAATGGTGGTGGGGTGAAAAGGAAGGGAAGAAAGTATCTACCGAACAACTCACCGAACAATTTACTACCTTAATGAAGAAAGGCATTCAGTTCCACGCGCATGCGAACGGGACCGCAGCCATTCAACAATATATCGACGCATACAGAAATGCACTCGTAAATTGTGGTGTGGATTTGAAGGACAAGAAACAAGTGGCAGCCATGCAAGACAAGATTCGTGCTGTCATCATCCACAGCCAAACCATCACCCAAAAGCAATTGCAAGAATGTAAAGAATTGGGCTTAAACATCTCCTTCTTTACCGACCACGTTTATTACTACGGTGACTATCATATGTTCTCCACCTTGGGACCGGTGAGAGGGCAAATCATTAGTCCAATGGCAGATGCCTTGGCAGATGGCATGGATATCAACGTAACCATGCACCAAGACTCTCCGGTAGCTCCTCCAAACATGCTCTTCTCCATCTTTAATGCGGCAAACCGCATTACCCGCGATGGGCAGGCAATCGGACGTGGCTCCGCAGACGGTAGCAGCGACAACGATTCTCGTATCAAGGATCTCACCAACAAGCAATACGATACCCGTGACGAACGTGTGGAAGCATACGAAGCCATGAAGTGTGTGACCATCAACAGTGCATGGCAAAACTTTGAAGAAGATGAAAAGGGATCCATCAGTGTAGGTAAGCAAGCAGACTTTGCCGTGCTCCTCACCAACCCACTCTCCGACGCCTTCTTGAACCTTGATCCGGAAATCGTACAAAAGGGCGGCTTCGTTATTGAAACCATCAACAATGACCGCGTGATTTACGAAGCTGAATAAGCACAGATTCAACAAGGGTTTTTCAGCAGGGCCCTTGATATCAAAAAACCTTCCGCTTTAAACTGCTCTCCAATTGTTAGAATAAAAAACTAACGATAGGGGGAGCAGTTTTTTAATCGTAAAATATATTATTTTGAATTAAATTTCATGCGGTGAAATTGTAACTATTATGCGAGATATCGCATTAGCAACTAGCTAACATTATTGAATTAAACAATCTTTCATTGTCTGTTAGTTGGGTCAAGGATTTTTGTGTTTCAGATTTTTATCGGGAGATGTACAATTCAGAAGTGGTCAGTTTTAGTATTTTTCGTAACTAAAAGACAGTCTATCATGTCTGTCTTAAAAGTAGTATTAATTGGAACTTCGGACTGAAAATGTAGAAGTGCTTTTCACGAAAATGTCTTTCGGAGCATGTCTATAAAAGGAAAATGCTACGACAATTCAATAATGGGAAGTTTTTTAGAATACTAAAACAAGAGATGTGCTATTGGAATGTATGCTATAGTTATGAATCGCTAAAAAAGCAATTGAAACATATATCTATTACTACAATAATGAGAGAATAAAGTCTAATTTGAATCGGAAAAGTTCAGTTCAATTTATTCTTGAAAATAATGTAAAAAAAGAGCTGTAGAAATGCTTCTACTTTTATTTAAGGTTTAACTTTTTAGAGGGCAAGTGCAGAGAATACTTTTGTTTACCTACGAATGACAGTACTATTACTGATTTTTTCAAAGTTAAAGACTTGGAGTATGGTGGTATTGACGAGTATGCTCAAGCAATGGTAAGAAATGCGGTGATAATCAGAGCCGATGGTTGCAAGATTGTAGATGGTGTGGCGATTTATCTCGAGCGGATGGAGTTCACTCCTCACACTGACAATGCGTGTATTATTATGGACATTTGTTGTATGGCTAACGATGTTGTAAATGCTAATGTGGAGGTAACCGACGATGAGCAGGAATTCGTTTTGGGTGTGGCAGGCAAGGCGTGTGGCGTTAAACATATAGTCATTTTACAGGATAACGCTAAAGCACATTGCGTCCATTTTGTGATGGAATTCAAAGGCATAGGTGGTTTGGATTTTTCCAAGAAATACGGTTTTCGGTGAACCAAACAGAGACACGGCTTGGTTGGAAAATAAAATATATGGGCATTTCTTCTGGCATTAATGCGCAGATATAAAGGCTGGCCGTCTAGCGTGGTGTAAAGTAATGAAGATGACAAATGAGAGGAGAAATAGGGAGAGAAAAAACTTGGTGGATTTATAAATATATAATTTCAGTAGCATTATATGGTATTTCATTGTAAGATGGATGGGGGGCAACTTGGTATTTGTTTGATAAGAATAATGATTTTTCATGGTATGGATTCAGATTGTGTTGACTTATAATCTTTAAAGTTCTAGGGGAAAGAAAGCTTGACTCTTTACGAAGGGATTTCTTAGCTGTTATAGATTTGCTTAAGTCATTGACTTTTAGGAGGAAGTATATTGAAAATAGAGCATCTTTATTATTTTGTAGTTATTGTGCGCTCTAAATCCATCAATAAGGCAGCGCACCGGCTATATATTTCTCAATAACACCTCAGCCGAATTGTTAATGGTTTGGAAAAAGATTTAAATGCTTTATTATTTAAACGTTCGTCGACAGGGATTCAGTTGACAAATCAAGGCAAAATGCTCTATGATTATGCTGAAAAGATTATTAGTATATATAATGATATGAAAAATGATTTTTACTTAGATGCGTTACCGGAAATCAATCATGAAGATAGAATCCAGGGCAGTTGTGAGTTGGCTTTTCCTTTCTTCTTTTCGTTGTATTTGAATGATTTCATAAAAAAAATCAACCATGAGTATCCTGAAGTACTTTTATATTGCTTCGAAGATTATGGTATGAAAAGTGCGGAAGAATTGGAGTCATCAGATCGTATTCATATCTTAACTGATTCGGAGGACAAGATAAAATCACTTTTTGATAATAACCAAAGACTGGTTAAATATTATATTGGTCAAACTGAACTTTCCTTTTGCGTTAATAGGGAGCTGCCATTGGCTGAAAAACGTGTACTGGATCAAGATGATATTGCGATGCATCTGATTACTAATTATCCACAGGTGCATCCAGATACTGGCCTTTTGAAAAATAGTAAAATTCTCTTTACATCCTCGAACATTTATCAACATTTGGATAGTGTCATTAATAATAATTCTATTTGCTTCATTCCGAATTATCTGCGTAAAGGCGTGGTAGAGAGCTATCCTGGGATTGTGTTTATTCCCTATGAGCACACTTTTTCCGTGCCAATATATATTGTTTTTAGTGAACATCGTCAGCTAACAGTGGCTGACAAGGCAGTTCTTCGCTTTGTCGCACGTTATATTCAAGCGCTTAATGTGGATACCAATGATAGTATTCAATAGTTGGTGCTTATTTTTAAATCAGTAAAAGACAATAAAAAAAGAGACTTTCATTTTAAGAAAGTCTCTCAGACTGTCGAAAAAGGTCGCCGAAAGGCGGCCTTTTTCTTATATAATAGATAT
>USCP01000089.1 GCA_900553245.1 uncultured Peptococcaceae bacterium | reverse complement strand
CGCAGTTTGCTCAAGCATGAAATTGTCGAGGAACGGCAGGGGATATAAGAGAAACAAAAAAAGCCGCTATCAGCATATTCGCTGATAGCGGCTTTTTGCTTTTAGAAAGTGGTTTTGAAAAGACGGCAAGCGTTTTCGTAGGTGGCTCGGCACACTTCTTCAACGCTGATGTCGCGGAGCTTGGCAATTTCTTGGGCGACGTATTGCACATAGCTTGGTTCATTGCGTTTACCGCGGAATGGCACCGGTGTCATGTAGGGACAATCGGTTTCGATGACTAAGCGGTCGAGGGGAATTTCTGCGGCCACTTGCTTGGCAGTTTTTGCATTTTTGAAGGTGACCACACCGCCAAGACCGATGTAAAATCCGTGTTCAACCGCTTCACGCATCATTTCCACCGAACCGGAGTAGGCGTGGAAGACCCCACCAACCGCCTCTGCACCGTTTTCCCAGAGGGTATCAAAGCAGTCGCGGTGCGCTTCACGATCGTGAATGATAAGCGGCTTATCGAGGGCCTTTGCAAGATCGATATGGCGTTTGAAGAGAATCTTTTGATCTTCCGGTGTCGCAGTGTCCCAATAATAGTCCAAGCCGGTTTCGCCGATGGCAATAACGCGCGCATGGTGTGCGAGTTCTACCAAACGGTCCCATTTCTGTGGGTCGTATTTGCGTGCATCCTCAGGGTGGAGGGCAACGGCGGCATAGATTTTTGCATGTTCTTCAGCGGATTGCACCGCTTTTTCCGCATCCTCAAAATTGCAGCCGATATTGATGGTTGCATGGAGTTCAAGGGTGCGCGCCAAGACCTCATCATAGTCTTCGGTGAAGGCAGGGTCCATGAGGTGGGCGTGGGGATCCATTAAATACTGCATGGCGTGCCTCAAGAAATGGTTGCGCCGGATGGGATGGCGTTACTTGCCACTTGCAATACTTCAAGGGCACTGTCGTCGTCGGTTGCTGCAGTTAAGATCATACCGTGGCTCTTGATACCGCGAATTTTCTTTGGCGCAAGATTTGCGAGGACAACGAGCTTTTTGCCAATCATATCGGCAGGTTCGCTGTAGAATTTGCGGATGCCACTGACACCGGTGCGTTCTTCGCCGCCGATGTCGAGGGTAAATTGCAGGAGCTTGTCTGCTTTTGCCACAGGTTGGCAATCTTTTACAACGGCTACGCGGATGTCGAGCTTGGAGAAATCATCAAAGCTGATTTCATCCTTGAAAGTCACTGCCGGAACTTCTTCTTCCACAGGGAGCTCAATGCTAGCTGGATCGACGCGTGGGAAGAGGGCATCGCCCTTGCTAACCTTGGTACCGGCCGGAGTCATTGCCCAGGCGGTGGCATCTGCCCAAGTTGCATTGGTCAAGTCAACACCGAGCTGTGCAGATACGCGTGGTGCGAGGGCTGGCATAAATGGCTTCAAGAGAATGGTTACAATACGGATGCATTCAGCCAAGTTGTAGAGCACGCTCATGAGGCGTGGGCGATACTTGTCGTCCTTCGCAAGGACCCAAGGGGTGGTTTCATCGATGTATTTGTTGGCGCGACCAACGAGGGCGAAAATTTGTTCCAAGGCGCCTGGGAAATTGAGTTTATCGAGTTCCTTTGCCGCATGGGCTGGGGTGGTGGTTGCCAGGCGAACGAGGTCTTCATCGATGCGTTCTTCTTGTTCAGGGGCAGGGATGATGCCACCATTGTATTTGTCAATCATGGAAATGGTACGGCTTACAAGGTTACCGTAGTCATTTGCAAGGTCTACATTATAGCGGGTGATGAAGAGCTCTTCGGTGTAGTTACCGTCTTGACCGGATGGAATGTCACGGAGGAGATAGTAGCGAACAGCGTCAATGCCGTATTTGTCGATGAGTTCAAATGGATTTACAACGTTGCCCTTGGACTTACTCATTTTCCCACCGTTGGAAAGCACCCAGCCATGACCGTAGATTTGCTTAGGAAGCGGAATGTCTGCCGCAAGCAAGATGGTTGGCCAAATGATGGCATGGAAACGAGCAATGTCTTTACCTACGATATGTACATCAGCAGGCCAGAACTTATCAAAAAGTTCATGGTCGTCGCTGCTCCAGCCCAAGGCAGAGATGTAGTTAGAGAGGGCATCAAACCATACATAGATGACGTGCTTTTCGTCAACCGGTACCGGAATCCCCCAGTTGAAGGTAGAACGAGAGATGCAGAGGTCGTCAAGACCGCCCTTGATGAAGTTGATCATTTCATTGCGGCGGCTTTCCGGTTGGATGAAGCTAGGATGGTCTTCAATATATTGGAGCAACTGGTCTTGATAGTTGCTCATCTTGAAAAAGTAGCTTTCCTCGGAAAGAATTTCGGTTTTCTTGCCGCAATCCGGGCAGTGGTCACCGTCTACGAGTTGCAAATCGGTGAAGAAGGTTTCGCAAGAAGTGCAATAGTGACCGGAATAAGAGGACTTATAGATATCGCCCTTTTCGTAGATTTTTGTAAAGAGCTTCTGTACCGCTTTGACATGGTAGTCGTCGGTGGTACGGATGAATTTATCATAATCAATCATGAGGGCTTTCCAGAGTGGTTTGAAACCACCTTCGCCTTCAACGATGTTATCAACATATTGCTTTGGAGTAACGCCGGCTTTTTCAGCTGCGCGTTCAATTTTTTGGCCGTGCTCATCACTCCCGGTCAAGAAGTAGGTATCAAAGCCGCGCATCTTCTTGTAGCGGGTAATGGTATCGGCTAAAACAGTGCTGTAAGCGTTCCCGATATGGAGCTTTGCACTAGGATAATAAATCGGGGTTGTGACATAAAAGGTGTTATCACTCATAAATTTAGTCCTCCTCTTAGTAATAAAAAACGCCCGCCGAAGCAGGCGATGTAGGTAGTTCAATACATCATACACCATTGGCTAGAATCCACATTAAGTATAAAACGGGGGATGAACCTTGTCAATTGATTGTTCATGGCTGAGAGGTGCACTGTATAGAGGAAAAAAGAACACTGATGGCTATTATCTATCTTTGACGAGGTGAAGGGAATCCGTTATACTGTAGATTATAATGTGTCATGCAAAATCATGAAAATATTGTTTAAAAGTGAGGATATGCTATGGAAGCAGTAGATAAAGAAATTAGAAATAAAATTGAATTTACCTTTGCAGACGATGATGCGGAAAGAGATCCGATTTTAGAGTTGCCACCTGAATATGAAATGTATGTGACTGCGATGGATGACGGTCGTGCGCTTGTTACGGTTGACTTTGCAGTTGCTGATAAGGCTCCGATTCCACGTTTGCACTGGTTGATGGGGATTCAAATGGAATTTTTGAATCCAACCGAAGATGGTTTCTACGATGAAGAAGAAGAAGCCACCATTATGGAAATCCAAGACTACATCATTAAGGTCATGAACGAAGAAGGGCGTGCTCGTTTTGTTGGTGCTGTGACCTATGCCGGCACCAGAATGTTTTATTTTTATGGTCCGGATGCGGAATATGTGGCACCGCTTGTAGGGAAGATTGCTTCCGAATACGGTGACTACGATTTCAACTATATGAGCGACAACGACGGGAACTGGTCCTTCTATTTCAACGCCATTTATCCAACCGATTTGGACATGGCTCACATCCGTAACCGCTACATGGTTCAGAACTTGATTGAATCCGGTGTGGATGTGGAACATGAGTACAGTGTATATCATTTCTTCTATTTCCAAGACGGGGCAAGTCGCGTGAAGGCAGCATCCGCATTGAGCCAACTCGGTTATGAAGTGATTGATAGCCACCTGTATGTTGAGGAACTCGAACCGATGAGTCTTGGTCTCAAAATGATGGCAAAGCATGACTTAACCTATCCAACCTTGACCGAAAAGACCTATGAATGTTTTGAAGCCATGGATGAAAACATCGGTGTTTACGACGGCTGGGAATTGGCACCAACCGAAGACACTGATGCATGGATTTAATGAGGCGTTGGTATGAAACTAACCAATGAAGATTTACAGTTTGCGGCGGCGTATGACGACTCCATGTACTGGCATCCGTCAGTAACCGCAGACAGTGTGGTATTCAGATGTTTGGATACACCGGAAAATAAAACAAAGAAATATCCTGTGCGTAAGCTCGAGGTGCTCTTGGTAAAACGTGGCAACCATCCTTATAAGGATGGTTGGGCGTTACCGGGTGGATTTTTGAATAAGGATGAGACCCTTGCTGAGTGTGCGGCACGTGAGTGTGAAGAAGAAACCGGTTTAAAACCGATTTATTGCGGTGAGGTTTCGACTTACAGCCGTGTGAATCGCGATCCACGCACCCGCGTCATTACTCAAACTTTTCTGGCTGTGGTGCCGTATGGAGAAAGTGGCGAAGTAAAGGGCGCGGATGATGCAGCAGAAGCGGCATGGTTTGAAGTGTCGATGAAAACAGAAACCATCGACCCGCGTCATTATCGTGCACATGTGTACTTGAAAAACGGCGACCTTGAAATCAAGGGAAGCATTGACCTTAAAGCAGATGACAATGGGGGCTGGCACCGCGAGGTGAGTGAGGATGCCGAATGGTTGGCTTTTGACCACTTAGAAATGATTGGCTGTGCTGTTGAAACTTTGCGTACGAAAATGTATCGTACTGCGATTGCATTTCATTGGGTAGAGGATGAATTCCGTATTGCTGATTTGCAAGGGGTGTTCGAAGCGGTCATTGGCAATGAATTGTTGCGCACGACCTTCTTCGAACATGTGAAGCCTCTGATTAAGCGTGGCGACAATCAACCGGAAGGCTGTAGCGTCCTTGACCAAATTTACGAATACAACAAAAACTATTGCCTGCAGGACGGCTTGTCCGCCTTGGATTTATGGCAGTCTTAAGGGGAGCGAATAATGGAACAGCGTAACTTAACGCTTTTGACAGACTTCTATGAAATTACCATGGGCAATGGCTATTTCATTAACGGTCTGAAAGATCAAATTGTATATTTTGACATGTTTTTCCGCGACATTCCGGATGATGGCGGCTTTGTTATCATGGCGGGGTTGGATCAACTGATTGACTATCTGAAAAATCTCAAGTTTACCGATGAGGACATCGAGTACTTGCGTTCCAAGCAGCTTTTTGATGAGGGCTTCTTGGCGTATTTACGTGATTTCAAGTTTGAATGTGATGTGTGGGCAGTACCGGAAGGACGTCCGGTTTTTCCACATGAACCGTTGGTAACCGTTCGTGGTCCGGTCATTCAAGCACAATTCTTGGAAACCATGTTGCTTCTAACCATCAACCATCAATGCTTGATTGCAACAAAAGCCAATCGTATTGTGCGTGCGGCACAAGGGCGTTCTGTGATGGAATTCGGTTCTCGTCGAGCACAAGGTCCGGATGCTGCCAACTACGGTGCGCGTGCGGCGTATATCGGTGGGGTGGTTGGCTCTGCCAATACCTCTACCGACCGTGACTATGGTGTCCCTGCCTTGGGTACCATGGCGCATAGCTGGGTACAGCTCTTTAATGATGAAGAAAAGGCATTCCGTTTATATGCCGAAGCATATCCACAAGCCTGCACCTTGCTGATTGATACCTATGATGTACTTGGCTCCGGTTTGCCAAATGCCATTAAGGTGTTTAAGGAAGTGGTGGTGCCAAGTGGGCATCGCCCAGCTGGGGTTCGCATCGACAGAGGTGACATTGCGTACCTTTCCAAAAAAGTGCGTGAAATTCTTGATGCAGAAGGCTTTGAGGATTGTGCTATTGTAGCAAGCGGTGGCTTGGATGAGTTCTTGATTCAAGACTTGATTGTTCAAGGCGCGAAACTCGATAGCTTTGGTGTCGGGGAACGCTTGATTACATGTAAGAGTGACCCGATTTTTGGCGGCGTATACAAAATGGTGGCTGTAGAAGAAGAAGGCATCATTGCACCACGTATCAAAATCAGTGAAAATATCGGTAAAATTACTACCCCAGGTTATAAGATGCCTTGGCGTTTGTTTGATAAGGAAACCAATAAGGCCATTGCCGATGTGGTAACCATGGCGGACGAAGTGATTGATGATAGCCGTCCGTACGAAATCTTTGATCCAAATGCGGTATGGAAACGTAAAACCGTGAAAAATTTCCGTGCTGAGAAATTGCAAGTGCCAATTTTTGAACATGGGAAGCTCGTTTATGAGTGCCCTAGTGTGGCAGAAATTCGCGCGTACTGTGAAAAAGAATTGGATACTTTATGGGATGAAGTGAAACGCTTTGAAAATCCACACCATTATTATGTGGACTATTCCTCTGCATTGTGGAGTATGCGCGAACGTATGCTGATGGAACGCCGTCACGTGATTTCAAAAGAAGAGTCCTTGCACTAAATTGTATAAGGGCGATAAGAATCGAAGACAACACCGTTGCTTTTACAGCAACGGTGTTTTTTTGTGGCTTGTAGGAGGGCGGCTGTATATCTTGGGGACAGTGGTGTATAATAAACGGAAGATTGTTTGAGAAGGAAGGTGACGGAATGAGTACTAACGACAATACTGTGGCACCGTTGCCACGCTCAGTTGAATGGGCAATAGGGTGGCTGATGATTTGCTGCTCATTGTTTGTAGTCAATGCGTTTGCGGTCCTTTTTGGTCTGCATGTGACAGCGTTTTCATTGCCGCTATGTGTTGTGGTGGCGCTAATTTTGCTCTATTGGGTGAGTAAACGAGATGGAAGAGCCATCACCAAAAAGCGCTTGCTTGTCATCGGTGTGACCTATATGGTTGCAACCGTGTTATTGGGATATGTGGTTTCTTGGATTTGGGAATATTCTTATTGGGGTCGAGGCTTTTATACCGATGCGGTGGTTAAGCTCGCCGATGGCTGGAATCCAATTTATGCCGGTGCCGACGGGGCGCCGGAGATTGTTTATCGCTCCGGAAAAGCGGTTTGGATGATGGATGCATCGTTTTATGCCTTCTTGGGGCATTATGAGATGGCGAAACTCCATACGGTGATGTTTGCCATTCCGACCTTTTTATTGGCGCGACATTTCTTTGTGCGTTTGTTGGAAGGGCATACGCGTTTAGCGACCTTGTCGACGCTCCTGTTGCTTGCCAATCCGGTGGCCCTCTCTCAAATGTTTACCTATTACGACGATGCAGTGCTGGCCTTTTTAAGCGTGTGCTTTTTGATTTTGTCTTACCTTACTTTAAATGAAGGCTATTTGCACAGTGATTTGTTGCTTACAATGGGGTTTGTATGGGTTTTTATCTTAAACATGCAAATGGGGGGCTTGCGTACAGCCCTGATTTTAGGTTTGGCATTGATTGTATTTGTTGCGATTTTCTATAAAAAGCAGGCCGTGAAATGGCTGTGCATCCGTGCTGCGGCCGTGGTCACGGTTGGCTTTGCAATTGTAGGCTTTAATCCTTTTATGCAAAATCTTCTTGATTACGGTAACCCATTTTGCTTGTTGTTTGGTGACCATGCTGTTAATGTGACCTCGGCTTATATGCCGTGGGTGCTTGAAGGAAAGACCCAGCTTGGACAATTTATTGTAAGCATGCTCTCATCTCCGGATACTGCTGTACTTGATTTGAATATCGTGCTTCAACAATTGACGGCGGTGGTAAACTCGGCGTATGCGGCTGCAGATGTGCGCTTGCGTGGCTTTGGATTTATCGGCGGTGCGCTTTTGCTGGTTGCGTTGATGCTGTTGGTGGTTTCTCTGCTTATTCGCAGAAAGCCCGATACAGAAGATGATGCCATTTATTTTGACAGCGATGAAGAAAAACCGATGTACTGTAACTACCTCAGTGAACGTGTGGCGTTGTTATGGATGGCTATTCCGATTTGCTTGTTGGTCCTTCTTTGCGCCACTCCATGGTGGGCGCGAACAGTGGCTGCGTTTTCGGAGTTGATTCCGCTTGCGGTTGTGGCTTCCAGGTTT
>USCP01000088.1 GCA_900553245.1 uncultured Peptococcaceae bacterium | reverse complement strand
CCCAGCCGGTCGCAATGTTGCCATAATGATTTTTAGAGAATCGGTGTTGCGATATTTGAAATACACCCATGTAAGAATACTCATGATGATAAAACTAGGCGTGACAAAGCCCAAAGTTGCCACCACAGAGCCCATAAGACCTGCCACTTTTGTGCCGACAAAGGTGGCGGAGTTAATGGCAATCGGCCCCGGCGTCATTTGTGAAATGGTGATGAGGTGGGTAAATTCCTCCATGCTGAGCCAGTGGTGGATGCTTACCACCTGATCTTGGATAAGCGGCAATGCCGCATAGCCGCCACCAAAGCAAAAGATGCCGATTTGAAAAAAACTTAGATAAAGTTGCAAATAAATCATCTTGTCACCTGCTTTCGAAGCACCACGCTCTTTAAAATGCCGAGGGCAATGCAGACCAAGACCACTTTAACCACACTGATTTTAAAGAGACAAGTTGCAATAAAGGCGATGACCATTATTGAGATGTTGAACGTTGAACCGCTTTTGGTAATTCCTGCTGCCATGTCGTAAACCACGGAGCAAATCACTGCGCCGACGCCGGCTTGCATCCCTTCGAGGAGCTTGGAAATCACAAAATTGTGAGCAAAGGCATTATAAAAAGCAGAAATAATGGTAATAATGAGAAACGGTGGCAATACGGTGCCGATGGTTGCCGTTAGTGCGCCCAAAAGCCCTCGTAGCTTATAGCCCACGATGATGGACGCGTTGATGGCCATTGCTCCCGGCGCGGATTGGGAAAGGGCTACAAGGTCGAGCATTTCGTCTTCCTCGATCCACTGAAAACGATCGACAAAGCGTTCCTTCATCAGGGTAACAATGACATACCCTCCACCAAAGGTAAAGGCACTTAGCGTAAAGGTGGCAGTAAAAATTTGCCACAGACTAGGTTTTGATTGACTCACACAAATCACCTCTCACTCTAGTATAACGAGAAGCCACAAAAAGAAAAATAGAGGGAATTTATATACTCGATAGCCTTTCGACGGAGCGAAGAGAACGGATTGAATTAAAAAATATCAAAAACCTATTGACCGTACATCAACTGTACATATTATGATAAGTCATGTTGAAAGACAAATAATCATAGAATGGAGAAAAACAATACCATGAGTACCGCATTTGTAATGAGACCTTTTAAGAACAGCGATCGCCCTGCCGTCGAACAAATCATTCGCGATACCTGGGGCTATGACCAATTTTGTAGTGATAAAACCGCCGCAAAGCTCGCACGGCTTTTCCTCAATGCCTGCTTAGCAGAGCAAACCTTTAACCAAGTGGCTGTGCAAAACGGCGTGCCGGTAGGCGTGATTATGGGTAAAAACAATCAAAAAAAGCGCCAGACATTGATGGAACGTTTACGCTTAATGAGAGATGCGCTGAGCTTAGTAATTCGTGCCGATGGGCGTTTGGCTGCCAAGATTTTTTGGGGAGTAAACGGCGTAGACAAAGTGCTTCTTGACGAATGCGGTGAAAAGTATGATGGCGAGTTGGCATTTTTTGCCATCAGTAAAGAGTGCCGTGGTCAAGGCTTAGGACGTCGTCTTTTTGAAGGGGCAGTTGACGTGATGCGCCGTGAAAAAATCAATCGATTTTTCCTCTTTACAGATACCACTTGTAACTATCATTTCTATGACCACGTCGGCATGAATCGTCGTGTAGAAAAAACACAAACCATTCATGTGGCGGGCGAACAGGCCAATACAACCTTCTTTTTATACGACTATGATGTGCCTTCCTTTAATTGATCAGGTAGACATTCAAGCCTTTCGCGCTGTGTAAAAGCATTTGCACAGCGCTTTTTTGTGCGAAAAAACAAAAAAAGGAGAAATTTATCAGATTATTTTTACTTTGTACCGAAGGGCACAAGGTGCGGTATAGAGATGAGGATAGGTTTTATCGATTTTATTGATAGGAAGATGTCCTGAAAAGCGCCCTATTACCGTATTGACTTTTTCCGCTCGACTATTTACTATATGGTTAATGATTTCAATATATTAAACATCTTTGCAATATATTGAAAATTCGGTGTTGTTGGCACAATGATTCGGTTTCAATGCGCAGTTGCCGATTCGTTTGACCATAAAGCAAGTATTGTAATAATCGGCCGCTTGTGCGGCGTCTCTTGGGAGGGAGAACACATGAGTGAAACATTGATTAGTGCGGATAACACATGGGCGTTAATGGCAATTACCTGTGGCGTTGTAGCGTTTGCTATTTGGGCAGAGCAACGTTTTGAATTTGCATCCAAGATTTCCGGGGCCATCATTGCTTTGATTGGCGCACTGCTTTTAACCAACTTTAAAATTATTCCAACCCATGCGCCATGGTTTGACGATATCATTTGGGGCTATGTGGTACCGTTGGCGATTCCGTTGCTTTTGTTGCAATGCGATATTCGAAAAATTTGGCGTGAATCCGGCAAACTTTTGATTATTTATTTAATTGGTTCTTGCGGGACAGCGATGTCTGCAGTATTGGCGTTTAATTTGTTTCAAGATCAAATTCCACATTTGAACGGCATTGCCGGTATGATGACCGGTTCCTATATTGGCGGCGGGGTGAACTTTGCGACCTTGTCCAAAACCTTTGAAGTACCGCCGGAAATGATTGCGGCAACGACTGTGGCGGATAACTGCTTAATGGCATTTTATTTCTTTGTCTTGGTGGCTATTCCAAGCATGGCATTTTTCCGCAAGCATTACAAGCATCCATACATTGATGAAGTGGAACGTATGGGCGTTAACGATGAGGCTAAAACCCAAGCTGCGGCTTATTGGGAAGGAAAACCAATCTCCATTAAGGATATCGCCTTGAATGTAGCAATCAGTGCCATCATTGTTTGGGTGTCTCGTATTATTGCCGGTTGGTTGGACAGCGTGATTCCAACCGATGGTGTTGTCATGGAAATGCTAAATGGACTTTTCGGAAACGAATACCTTATCATGACCACGGTTGCAATGCTTGTGGCAACCTTTTTCTCCAAACAAGTTGCCAATGTGGAAGGCACACAAGAAATTGGGACCTATTTGATTTATTTGTTTTTCTTTGTTATTGGCGTACCTGCAAGTATTCCGCAAATTCTTAGAGAAGCACCGTTGCTTTTCGTATTCTGTGCGGTCATGGTATTGGTCAATATGCTCGTTTGCTTTGTTTTTGGGAAACTTTTCAAATTCAATATGGAAGAAATTATTCTTGCTTCCAATGCAAATATTGGTGGGCCAACCACTGCTGCTGCAATGGCAATTTCTAAGGGCTGGGTGAAGCTCGTTGGTCCGATTATGTTGATTGGGACGTTGGGCTATATCATCGGGACCTATGCGGGCACCTTTATTGGTAAAATGCTCGGTGCCTAATGATAAAGGAAGGTGTATCATCATTGATTTTTGACGGACATTCAGATATTTTTACGGATGTTTTAATCCGTCGTTTAGAGGGGGAAACACAAATCCTGAACAAATATCACTTGCCACGATTACGCAAGGGGAACATTGACGGGGGTTGCTTTGTATTATGGATTGATCCACCGTATGCGATGGAAAATCCTGCGGATCGCATGGAACAATTGTTGCGTGCGGTAAGTGAGGAACTTCATGAATGTAAGGATGCGTGCCTGGTGCACAATCTTGCGGACATTCAGGCGGCACAAGCTCAAGGTCGTTTTTATATTTTGTTGGGCCTAGAGGGGCTTTCTGCTATTGGCGAAGATTTAGACGGCATCAATCGGTTGTATGATTTTGGGGCGCGTCATGCCATGCTTACTTGGAACGAACAAAATGCCCTTGCGACGGGGGTGCAAGGGGAGTGCGCACGTGGTTTAACCGATTTGGGCAAGCGTGCAGTGCGTCGTATTCAAGATTTGGATATGATTTTGGACGTTAGTCACTTAAACGAACGCTCTTTTTGGGATGTGATGGCCCTCGCTAACGGTCCGATTATTGCATCCCATTCCAATGCGCGTGCACTTGCGGATGCCGCGCGTAACTTGAAGGATGACCAATTAAAGGCCATTAGGGATACCGATGGACTCATCGGGCTCAATTCCTTCAATTTATTCGTAAGTCAAACGGTTTCCGAGCAAACCATCGATCGCTTTGTAGACCATGCGGTTTATATTGCAGAAAAAATCGGTGTGGAGCATGTTGGCTTTGGCTTTGATTTTTTTGAATTCATCTCGACAGATAAAATGCGTAGCTATAGTGACCAAGATACCTCGTATACCGTTGGTATGGAAGACTGTACCAAGGTGCCGACTTTTATGGATAAGCTCAAAAAAGCAGGTTTTTCCGATGCGGAGTTGGCACAAATCGCCTATAAAAATTGGTACCGTGTCATTGAAAAGGTCCTTGGTTAACACAAAAAAGCTGTTCTCTTCACAAGAGAACAGCTTTTTTGTTTGTGCTTAAAAGAATGACGGTGTCATTGACCAGATAGATACGCAGTCCTCGGTGCCGTTATTGATGTATTTGTGTGGAATGGTGCTTTTAAAGGAGATGCTATCGCCCTCATTTAAGGTGTATTGTTTTCCGTTTACCTCAACGATGAGCGTTCCTTTGAGGACATACCCACATTCTTCACCGTCGTGGACAAGCGGATTTTGTTCGTATGCACAGCCGGCCTTTAAGGTAATTTCCACCATATCTAACATTCTGTCGGCATCCCCCGAGCTCAACAGTTTGTAATGGCAGCTATTGCCATGGGTTATTACAATTTTGTGATCGCCGTTTCGAATCAACACTTGATCGTTGTTGTCCTCATCATCAAAAAAATAGTTGATATTTGTATCAAGCACCTTTGCTAATCGCCAAATTGTAACTACAGATGGAATGACCATGTCGCGTTCAATTTGGCTAATAAGACTGGTGCTGACGTCTGAGCGTTTGGCGAGTTCTGCCATGCTCATTTTTTTATTATTGCGCAGTTCCCGAAGCCTGCTTCCGTTAAAGAGTGCCATTGATATTCTTCCTTTCGCCAGTCAAAAATAACACGCTTTTATCATAACATTACAACCAAAGCAGCGACAAGGACATTTATGCAAGCAAACATATAAAAAAGACCGCCTAAAAGACGGTCTTTGATTAAGCTATGATACAGTAATCAGTCAAACTTTTCTTCTGCTTTGCTTACTTGTTCCAATACGAGCACCATGTTGCCCATTTCGAGCATGGTTCTAGCGCCGTGGAGAACGAGTTGATGTTCACGCGGAATGTTGAGGCTGTCGATGGCAGCTGGGTCAACAACAGTGACATCGTAATCCTTTTTGATTTTTGCCCAGTAGAGGTAGCCGTTAGGATCGAACTTAGGGCCTTCTTCTTTCTTTTTGCCCTTCTTTGGTGCTTCTTCTACAGGTTCTTCAACAACCGGTGGTTCCTTGCTTTGGAACTTAGCGTCCCCTTCAGCGGTTACATACACCTTTAAGGTGTCTTTGGTAGCGCCACGTCTGATGCAATCTTCGATGCCATCAAGTGCATGGCGGGCGTCAGTGAAGTTCCCTTGTACAAATACATACATGATACATGTCTCCTCTATGCTTCAAAAGCGTGTCATTTTTATTCTCTAATTGTCATTTTACTAAAGACGGGGAAAGGCGTCAACCGCAAAGCGCCGGGTTTGAAGCCTTGCATTAGAATTCCCTTAAAAGAAGAACTCAGTCGCCCAAAAGGTATTGTACAACGTTGACGATTTCGCCGTTTTTGAAGTAAACGCGTGGAACGCGACGGTTGATGTCACAGAAAATTTCGTGAGGAATGGTTGGTACACGGTTGCATACTTCTTCGATGGTGACTTCGTCATCGCCCTGCTTACCGATGATGACTACTTCATCGCCAATTTTGACATCCGGAATGTCAGTGACATCAATCATGCATTGGTCCATGCACACACGACCGGCAATACGCGCGCGCTTGCCGTGCACGAGTACTTCTGCTTTGTTGGAAAGCAAACGATGGAAGCCGTCTGCATAACCGAGTGGTAGGGTTGCAATAACGGTGTCGTCGCCCTCGGTTTCAAAGGTGCCACCGTAGGAAATGCGTTCACCGGCCTTTTCGTGCTTCACATTGGAAATGCGGCACTTCAGACTCAGTGCCGGACGTACTTCCATATTATTGTTTTGGGTTTCATCGCTTGGATATACCCCGTAGAGAATAATCCCAGGACGTACCATATCCATAAAGTAATCCGGAAGGTCGACAATAACGGCGCTGTTGCCACAATGGCGAATCTTTGGCTCTAAGCCACGTTTTTTAAGACCATCCAAGAAGAAATTGTAGCGTTCCCATTGCATTTCAGTGTAGGACTTATCGGCATAGTCTGCTTTGGCAAAGTGGGTGAAAAGCCCGGTAAATTCAAGGTTAGGCAATTGGAAGATTTTTTCGATGGTATCGAGACTTTCTTCGGTTGGCAGGAAGCCAATACGCCCCATTCCGGTGTCTGCCTTAATATGCACATGCGCGGTTTTGCCTTGCTTAACGGCTTCATCGCTGAGGGCTTTGGCAAAATCGTAGGTAAAGACGGTTTGATCGAGATCATATTTTACAACATCTGCAGCAAGGATTGGTTCGGTATAACCCAAGATGAGAATCGGTACATTGGTAAAGCCTGCATTGCGGATTTCAATCGCTTCATGAATAATAGCGACACACAGACCGTCGGCACCGTTTTCAAGTAAGGTTGGAATGATTGGTAAAACGCCGTGACCATAAGCATTGGCCTTTACCACCGCATAGACGTGGCGATCCTCGCCGACGCGCTTCCTGATGGATTGCATGGTAAATGCAAAGGCATCAAGATCAATTTCCGCACGCAACGGACGAATAGTGTCTAAAATATTGTCTGGATACTTTCCCATGAGTAAATAGCCCCCTATTGAATACATTTTAATTCGTTGAATTATTATAAATATTATACCAGATCTCTCCCTGTTAGACGATTGTACTGGGATGAAGGTTTTCTATAGATAAATGGTAGATTTTCTAATGGGCCACATTTGTCCGCGAAAGAAGGGATGGAAGATGCTCTTGGACTTAAATAAACAAACGCGCATCGTTTCTTTTGTGGAAACGGTGCGCGTTTTGTTTAGTCTTCGTCTGCAACGGGGAGTATTTTCAAGCGAATTTTAGCGATGTGGTTATCGTGTACCTCTTCGGTGGCGAAGCGGTATCCTGACAGTTCAATTTCTTCGTAGGCACCTTCTTGCGGAAGGTCGCCGAGGCATTCGACCAAAAAGCCGGACATGGTGTCCATGTCATCGCTGGAAAAGGTCGTTTCAAAGACGTCGTTAAAATCGTTTAAGAGGAGCCCGCCGTCTAGCAAATATTCGTCATTGCCTAAAGGGATAATTTCCGGTTCGACGATGTCGTATTCTTCATCGATGTCACCGACGATGGATTCGACTAAGTCTTCGACAGTGACGATGCCGGAGAAGCCACCGTGTTCGTCAACAAGAATGGCCATGTGCTGGTGGGCATGTTGTAAGCTCTGGAAAAGGACATTGGTGGCTTTCATTTCCGGGACAAAGAACGGCTCGCGTAACAAGCGGCGAAGGGGGATGTCCCTTGGTGCAATATTTTGGCGCAATGCCAAAGCCACGTCCTTCATATGGAGTACGCCGATGATGTTGTCGATATCATCATCGTAAACAGGGATTCTATTGTGTCGTGAAGCCAAAAGCTCGTCAATGACATCCTCAAATGGGTCGTTGATGTCTAAGCACATAACGTCGCGACGCGGCACGCGGATCTCTCTGGCGGTGCGGTCGTTAAAGTCGATGACTGAGTTGACCATTTTACGTTCTTCGTCGTCAAAGGTACCGGCTTCGGCCCCCTGCTTCATCAGGGCCTTGATTTCTTCTTTCGTAACCACTTCTTCTTCATCTACATTAGCCATGCCAAGTAGGCGTAGGACGCCTCTGGTAGAAAGGCTGAGCAGCTTGATAAACGGAGAGAGGATGATAGAAATGTAGCGAATCGGCATG
>USCP01000087.1 GCA_900553245.1 uncultured Peptococcaceae bacterium | reverse complement strand
GTGCCGGGGCTCGTTGAAGGGGCTGCGGAAGGCGCAGGTTTGGGGCACCGTTTCTTGCGTCACGTAGAGCGTACCCGTGTTTTGGTACACGTGGTGGACATTTCCGGCAGCGAAGCACGCGATCCCCTCGAAGACCTTGAAGTGATTCGCGGTGAATTAGAACGTTATGCGCCACATCTGAATGAAAAACCAATGGTGATTGTGGCCAATAAAATCGACATTCTTCCGGAGGAAGAACGCGATGCCGCTGTGGCGCGTGTGCAAGAAGCTTATCCGGAGGTTAAGATTTTCCCTATGAGTGCAGCCACTGACAATAATTTAGACGCGTTGGTATATCACTTGGCAGATATTTTGGATGAAATTGGGCCAATGGAATACAACGAAGAAGACTTTGAGGAAATTCTTGAAGAAGTGCCAAAGGAACATGTGAAGCCATTCTGGATTGAACACATTGCCGAAGACGTTTACGAAGTGGTGGGGCCTGAAATCGAAGGCCTTTGCAACCGTACCCAGTTTGAACGTGATGAAGCAGTGGAACGTTTCATGAAAATTATTGACAACATGGGCGTTGAAAAAGCGCTTCGCAAGGCAGGGATTCAAGATGGCGATACCGTCATTGTGGGTCCAATGACCTTTGACTATATGGAATAACCCTATGACTTACGAGGTGCTTTGGCCTGTAGGCTTTGGGCTTTTGTTGACCGGACTGGCGATGCCATTGATGCGTTGCCGTCCGGTCATTGTTCCATTGGCGCTTCCGATGGCGTTTTTAATGTGCGAGGTTGGTATTTTTCAGTGGCTCTGGTTGGGTGGCTGGCGCTTGGGCGTTTATATCACATGGCTGCTTGGCTTTGTCTTTGTCGGCTTGGTGCTAATCTACCAATCCTTTGGACACAGACGTTGGTTTGTTTTTCGTGGGGGCGGCTTTTACCATGATATGGATACCTATGACGCGGTGGCTCAGGCAATCAAAGAAACCTTGCAATTAGAGGGGCTTGCACCGGCAACAGTGGTGTTTCGGTATGATGGCTGGATTGGCTTGACGCCGTTAAGCGATCGGCAAGAGAGGACGCTGATGACCCACCTCGACGATGCCCTTGACGACACCAAGTGGCGAAAAGTAGGCTTTTGGCAGATGTTTTTTGGTGCCCAATGGATGGTATTGCTTTTAATGCTGTTGCGTCATGCAATCACAATGAGTGGAGGAATGTAGGATGAAGGATGTACTTTTTGTCATTGCGGTAATCTTGCTTGCGGTGGGGCTTGGAATTAAGCTCTACGGCATGGCACAGCTTGCCAATAAAAAGCTTCCGGAAGCGGAACGGATGGCGCGATACAAAAAAACCGTGCCGGTAAGCTATTTGTTACTTTTACCGACTGTTGCCATCGTGATTTATCTGCTTGTAACAAAATAGTCATTTATTTATTGTCTACGGCTCGCTTGTGGCTTATAATAGAAGGAACGACAAAAAACTTTTTGTGTATAAAACCATGAATGAGGTGTTTTCAATGAAAGCGAAACTAGTGGCTGTATTGATGATGGGGATGATGCTGTTTGGGTTGGTAGGCTGCGGTGGCGGTCACGATAAGGTAGAACGTGCCGATACCTTTGCCGGAAACCTCTATGCGGCAAAAAATCCGTATATTGAAAACACCAGTGCCAATAATGATTTGGTGCGTCGCTTGGGCATCAACTCCATTGGCAAGTATACTTTGAATGTGATTGATGATGACCATCCATTTACTTTGGAAGTACGCTTTATGTATTTACACAGTGACGTGGACCAAAGCACGCTAGAACAACGCATGACCTATAACGGTGTGCTGTTGATGGCTTTAATTGGAGACTGTGAACAGGTTAACTGGACCTACTCCGGTGACAACGGCTTGGTAGAGGGAACCATTGGCGTAGACTACGCCAACGAAATGCTCGGTACCGACATCAAGAAAGCTGGCAAGGATGAAGCGCAGTTTGCAGCCTTGTGCGACCGTCTTTTCCCTGAAGATGCCGAAGGGACAGGCGAGGCGACTGAAGCTGCACAAGAGTAAGATCATAAAGGGATTGTTCAATTGTTGAACAATCCCTATTTTTGTGCCATTGGCAGCAGGGCAACAAGGGCGTATAATTGAAGCAAAGGCAAGAAGGAGGTGTGCCCATGCTTTGGTGGAGTAAACTAAAGAAAAAATTGCGTCTGCAAAAGGACCCGACGAAAAAGGCATTGCGCCGACGCAAAATGGATAAGTACATGCCAATCGTGCTCTTTATGCTGGGGCTTTTGCTCATCATGTGCGTGATTGTAGCGATTCTGGTCATCAAAGTGGGGATGCCTTTCTATGAAGTCATTACCGAACCGAACGCTGCCCGCGACTGGATTTTATCCTACGGCAAGTGGAGCTACCTGTTCTTTGTAGGGATTGTATTTTTACAGGTGGTCATTGCTATTTTGCCGGGGGAACCCTTTCAAATTGCTGCCGGGCTGGCCTTTGGGCCATGGATGGGCGCCTTTTTGGGGTTGGTGGGGACCTTGGTTGGCTCCATCACTACCTTTATGCTTACCCGCATCTTTGGTTACAAAATCATCGAGCTTTTCTTTAGTGAGCGCACCCGCTCCAAAATGGACTTGAGCGGTTACAATCGAGATACTATTGAACGCGTGGTTATCATTGCATTTCTCATTCCGGGGACGCCAAAGGATTTCTTGGCTTATGCGGTGGGCTTGACCCCACTGCCTTTGAAACGTTGGATTCTCATCACCTGCATGACCCGTATCGCGCCGATTGTGATGGCGGCCTTTACCGGTCAGGCCATCAACAGTGGCAATATGCATGCGGCGGCGATGCTTTTGGTCATTGGTAATGTGATCAATCTCGCGGTGTATTTCCTTTATGAGTTGATTCATCGCTATAAGAAAAAGAAACAGCAAAGCGCATAAAAAAAGACTGTGCCAGTTTTCGGCACAGTCTTTTTTTATTCAGCGAGGCGATGGAGGGTATCGCCACTTAATCGATACACCGTCCAGTCTTCCATGGCTTCGGCACCGAGGCTTTTGTAGAAGTTAATGCTTGCCTGGTTCCAGTCCAAGCACCACCATTCCATGCGACCGCATTCGCGAGCGAGGGCGATACGGGCAAGCTCTTTGAACATGGCAGTGCCGATGCCTTGGTGGCGATAGTCGGGCATGACGTAAAGGTCCTCTAAATAGAGCCCGCTACGTCCGAGAAAGGTCGAAAAATTGTGGAAGAAGAGGGCAAAGCCGACTTCCTTGTCCTCCACCATGGCAAAAATGACTTCAGCACGGTGGCGTTCAAAGAGCCAATCTTCTAAGGTGGCTTCATCACAAACAACCTCGTTCAAAAGATTTTCGTAGAGGGCGAGGTCGCAAATCATTTGGTAAATCAGTGGCACATCTTCACGGATGGCAGTGCGGAAGGTGGGGGTCATAGTTACACTCCTTTGTAAAAAAACACCGTCGGTGGTTGCCGACGGTGTGGGATGATTTAAAGAATAGTTTCGATGGCTTGCCAAGCGGCTTCATGTACCATATTCGGTGCTTGAGCGGCGTCAATCACGGTGACATTATCATCGTGTCGGACTTCCGCAAGCATCAAGTACATATCGCGCACCTGCAAGAGCTGTTTTTGACTTTCATAGCGCTCTTTGTTGTCGCCGCGCACATCGATGCGGTGCATGGCATCTTGGGCGCTGAGGTCAAAGAGTAAGGTCAAATCCGGATGCAGACGGCTGTCCGCATGCTTATTGATGTCCAAAATCCACTCTAGGGTAAGGGTTTGGCTGTTATAGGCAAGGCTTGAAAGTACATAACGATCACAAAGCACAATGTCGTCCTTTTCGAGATGCGCCTTGATTTCATGAATGTGGTGTAAACGGTCTGCCGCAAATAAAAGCGCGATGGTCGCTTCGTCCATCTTAGTGGCATCGCCCAAGCCTTCGCGGATGAGCTTGCCGATCTTGCTTTCAGAGGGCTCTCGAGTTACCCAGACGCTGTGACCTGCCTGTTCGAGGCGTACTTTTAACATCTCAAGCTGGGTGCCTTTGCCACTGCCGTCGATGCCTTCTAGGACGATGAAACGTCCGCTCATGCCTTGACACCACCGAGGTTCAAATGCATGGCTTCCTTAATCTTGGCGATGTTTTCGTTGCCGATGGCATTGGCGCGGTCGTTACCGGCACGGATGATGTCACGAACTTCATCGAGGTGGGATTCGTAGTAAGCGCGACGTTCACGGAATGGGTCGAGAAGATCGTTGAGGCTTTGGGTGAGTTGCTTTTTGCAAGCCACGCAGCCGATGGTGCCTGCCTTGCAGCGTTCGCAAATGTCTTCGTGTTCCGCAGGGGTAAAGACACTGTGATATTTTGCTACCACGCAGATGTCTGGATGGCCAGGGTCGGTGGCGCGGATACGGCTAGGGTCAGTGACTGCCTTGCTCACCTTTTGCTTGACGGTTTCAGCGGTATCGGAAAGGTAGATGGCATTGCCCAAGCTCTTGCCCATCTTAGCGTTACCGTCAAGGCCCATCAAACGAGGGTGTTCGGAAAGCATGATTTCCGGTTCCTTGAGGAGTGGGGCATCTGGGCAGTAGAGGTCGTTGAAACGACGCACGAGCTTGCGTGCCAATTCTAAGTGAGGCTTTTGGTCTTCACCAACAGGCACGAGGTCTGCATTGCAGAAGGTAATGTCTGCGGTTTGGCTGACAGGATAGCCAATGAAGCCGTAGGTCATGTCGTCATAGCCGTAGTTAGCCGCTTCGGTTTTAACGGTAGGGTTGTGACGAAGTACGTTCATGCTGACGAACATAGAATAAAAAATGGTAAGTTCAGCAATAGATGGGATTTGAGATTGCAAGAAAAGCGTGGCCTTTTCAGGGTCCAAGCCTACGGAAAGATTGTCCATTGCTACTTGCATGATGCTGTCGCTAATGAGCTCAGGACGTTCAAAGTGGGTGGTGAGGGCTTGGATGTCAGCAATTTCAATGAAGGTTTCGTAGTCGTGTTGTAATTTTACACGGCTGGTTAAGCTGCTCACATAGTGGCCAATATGAAGACGACCGGTTGGACGGTCGCCGGTAAGAATGCGTTTTTGAGTCATTGGTCTTCTCCTTTAATCGCTCTATGAGCGTAATTTTACCTATTCTAATCTTATATAAAGTATAAATTCTAGGACGTTCTTTGTCAAATTGAAGGGCTTTTACTACATATAATTATAAAAATTCCCCAGCAAGGCGGTGGGGGGATTGATTTATGGGGTATTATAATCTATACTTTAATCTACTTAAAATAATAGGAGGAATGGCACATGTCATTATTAGCAACCCACGCCCAAGGGAAGGGCGGTCCAGACGTTATTTTCGCTTACTCTGCGCAGGCAAAAGCACGCGCTCAGGAAGTAGGTAAGGAAAACATTGTAAATGCCACCATTGGTGCATTCTTGAATGCAGATGGCACATTGAAAACAATGAAAACCGTTGAGGATGCGATTCGTGCCATTCCGTTTCAAGAAGCAGCCAACTACGCAGCCATTAACGGCGAACCAAGCTTTATTGATGCCATGATGGACAGCGTACTACATGAACACCGTCCAAAAGATACCTACATGGCAGGTGTGGCTACTCCGGGCGGGACCGGTGCGCTGCACAACAGCTTTTACAACTACTTAAACGAAGGCGAAGTATGTTTGACCACCAGCTACTTCTGGGGCAACTATCGCAGCCTCTTGACTGAAATCGGTCGTGACATTGAAACCTTTAACACCTTCACCCCGGAAGGGCATTTTGACATGGAAGCATGCAAAGCCGGCTGTGAAGCGGTATGCGCAAAGCAACAAAACCTCATGCTCTTGTTAAATACCCCGGCCCATAACCCAACCGGTTTCTCTTTGACCACCGATGAATGGAAAGAACTCATTGCGTACCTTTCCACCGTTGCGACAAACGGCAAAAACAACGTGATTCTCATGGTAGACACCGCATACCTCGACTATGCAGGTCCGGATGCACGTGATTTCTTTGACCTCTTTACCGGCCTTCCTGAAAACTTCCTCGTGCTCGTATGCGCAAGTACCTCTAAGGGTTACACCCTTTACGGTTACCGCTTAGGGCTTCTTTTCTGCATCGCTCAAAGCGAAGCAGTGCGTGATGAATTTGCCAAGGCAAACGGTGCATCCTGCCGTGCGACTTGGTCCAACTGTAGCCGTCCGGCGATGGAAGCTGTTGCCCTCTTGAACAACGATCCTGAACGCCGTGCTGCTTTCCGCAAGGAACAAGAAGAATTTGCCGCAAGCCTTGCGAAGCGTGCAGACATCTTCATGAGCGAAGCCAAGGAAGCGGGCCTTACCGTTTGCCCATACCACTCCGGCTTTTTCATCTATGTTCCAACCCCAACCCACGAAGAAGCAGTACAAATCTTTGATCTCCTCGCCGCAGACAACATCTTCGCTGTACCACTCGGCGCTGGTCTCCGCATTGCCATCTGCGCAGTAGACGATGACAAGATCTATGGCATGGCAGCAAAATTCAAAGCTGCTTACGAAAAAGTGTGCAAGTAATTGTATAAATAACCAAAACGACGATGTCTTTTAAGGCATCGTCGTTTTTTTTGTGCGTTTAGCCAATGAATATGGGTAGATGCATTTTATACTGGAAATAAGGCGTGGAAATATCGGAAAAAGGCGGCATTGACAGTGTTTTGCTAGATGGCATTATTTAGGCGGTAAGAAGAATTTAGTAATAATCCTACAAAAAACAGAGGATACTAATAGATGATATGCTTAATCAGTGACTGTCAAAATGACAAAATATTTTGGTTAATGTGCATATTGTGGATATTTTTATAGAAGGGTAAGATAAGTAACAATTAGAAGCGTTTGATGAAGTATTGAAATAACGCGCTGTTGTGTGAAAGTGTGGAGGTTAACAATAAGGGTTTATAAAGGATTTAACAAGGTGATGGAAAGGCGATTTAAGAAAGGTCGTGCTGACTCAAAACCCTACGCGTCTTGAAAGGGCCCATGCCGAAAGGCAGCAAGAGGCGAAGCAATTCATCCATGTGCTCTTATTCTTTATAAAAAGACAATTGGAGGTTTTAACTATGAAACGAAAACCGATGTTATGGGAAGCCATCTCTTGCTTTGTCGTCATGGTCGTCATTATCGGTGTCGGCAAGGGGCTGTTCAACCATTGCTGATTCTAGCTGCCTTCTACGCCGCCGTTATTGGGAAACGTTTGGGGTATTCCTATCAGGATATGGAAAAAGGTGTGACCGAGAATCTGACGACAAGTTTACCGGTTATTTATATTTTGATTTGTGTAGGGATTGTTATTGGGACTTGGATTTATTCCGGGACCGTGCCTTATTTGATTTACTTGGGGCTTAAACTTATTAGTCCGGAACTGTTCTTGGTGGCAGCGTTTATTATTACAGCGATTGTATCCACTGCAACTGGGACGGCATGGGGGTCTGTTGCTACCGCCGGTTTGGCACTGATTGGGGTTGCCGGTGAAATGGGAATTCCGTTGGGGATGGCAGCCGGTGCGATCATTTCTGGTGGGGTATTTGGTGATAAGATGTCTCCACTTTCCGATACCACCAACTTGGCACCGATGGTGTGTGAAGTAGATTTGTTCCAACACATTCGTCATATGTTCTGGACCACCATTCCGGCATCTTGCGTAGGCTTGATTGTATGGTTCTTTGCAGGGAAGAATTTAACGATCAGTGCCGCCAATTCCACCAATGTGGAAGCCTTATCCAACAATTTATCCGCTATTTATGATTTTAATCTCTTGTTACTCTTACCGGCAGTCATTGTTATTGTAGGAGCCATGCTAAAACAACCAACTGTACCGCTGATGCTTCTTTCTTCTGTGGTTGCCATTGGTTTGGGGATGTATTTCCATGGCTTTGATTTTGCCGGTGGTGTTCATGCCTGTGTGGCAGGCTTTAATGTGGACATGGTTACTGCGGCTTCTGCT
>USCP01000086.1 GCA_900553245.1 uncultured Peptococcaceae bacterium | reverse complement strand
TTACAGTCTAAAATGATGACACAACGCATGACCCAGTCCATGGAGCAAGAAAAAGCAATTTCCATTTACCGCCATGATTTGCGACATCGCTTGCAAACCATCAGCACCATGCTTGAAGACGGCAATACTGAACAGGCACTGGCATACATAGCCTCTTCTAATCAGAACCTTACTGACACACACCGTAAAAAATGGTGTGTGCACCCTGTGCTTGATGCCGTTTTCTCGTCCTACTTTCAACAAGCTGAAGCCGCATCCATTACTGTTGAGGCTTCCTTGGACATTCCTGCTGATTTACCCATCGATGCCACCGAGCTTTCAACGGTTTTTTCCAATGCTTTGGAAAATGCCATCCATGCAACCAAGCAGCTTCCTATTGAAGATCGCAGAATCCGTTGTCGCTGTATCTGTCAACCACAGCTCATGTTTGACATTTCAAACACTTATACAGGAAAAATCACCTTCGATACTCATCATAGACCAATTGCCATAGACCCACACCATGGATTGGGCACACGAAGCATCGCTAGCTATTGCGAAAAACATCATGCAACGTGCACTTATAAAGTCAACAATCAATGGTTTACTATTCAAATTGTGCAGCCGCTTTCCGGTGATTAAATACAAACGCTAGCCAAGCATCAGATTCACCTTTTCATTTCACGCTCACTATAAACGCTATTTGCTTTTTTCGAATATCACTTATAGTTTAATCTGACGTTTAACTTCAAACAATCATTTAGACTCCAATCACATATTTTAAGGCGAGAATCGTTTCTTTATTATATTTTCTATTCTTGAATTCCTTAACGTTCTCACCTTGCTTCATAACAAAAAAGATGCGCTACAAACGGGCTATCGTTTGTAGCGCATCTTTTTTAATCATATCTCACAATTTCAACCACTTTGCCAATGCTTCTGAGCTTCACTGCCAATTTCTCTACAATCACATCGCGCAAATCCAAATCCAACGGTAAATTGTCTTTCATGGCGATGTTACGTTGCATGCCTTGTAAAAAGACAATGCGATCGCTTTCTAAAATCTTGTTGAGCAGCAGAGACGCACCGTCCTCGCCGGTTTGAATTTCTTGCTCATCAAGCATACGCTTGACGGCAGAGAGGGTGATAATCCCTTCTGTGACCAAATCAACGCCATCGATATACGAAATCGGCGGAATTTTTTTATTGACGTACTTAAATTCCGAGAGAATCTTTTTATCGGTTTCACGGGCATAAATTTGTGCGGTGGTGCCTCCGCAAATCACTTTAATCCCGTCAAAAGCATCGAAGCGCGATACCATGCGAGCATCGTCTTCCATATGTACTGGCGGACCGGTCATGATGCACATCTTTTGTTCTTCCTTGAGGCGCACCACCACAGCAGTCGTGTCATCCCCAGGTTCCCCCAGATAGTAGCTCTTACAAATATTAACAATCTGCCAAGCAATGGTTTGCACATTGGCATCCAAGTCCACAAAGCGCTCTAAGGTATCAATGAGGCCATCGGTTCCTAGCCCAAACGGCAACATTTCTCCCAACCCTGCCTGTACGACACCGTCACTGACAATGACAATGGTTTCGCCCGCTTCTACACGGAAACTGGTTTCATTGATGATCTTTCCGTTCGCTTCGGATTGGCTGATTTCAATGGCAGAAATTTTCTTATCCTTGGTGATTCGAATCATCGGACAGCCGTCAAAGTCTACCATATACATGACGCCATTGTTATACAAACGCATGATGGAGAAGGTCGAATAAGCCACGCCGCGTTCGGAGCAGGTTGGCAGTGTATTGACTAAGGTGTCTACCGTGTCTTCCAGAGCAATATTGGCAGCAATCATTTTTGAGCAAATCTTTGCGGTCAAAGAGCTTAAAATGTTGGCCTTTACGCCACTCCCCAAACCATCGGACAATACCACAACGGTTTCATCGGGATTACGAATAATTTCCACCGTATCTCCGCAGAGCTCTTCGCCGTGGTGTTTCAGTTGAGCAATACCAACTTCACCAATAATTGTAGACATATTAGCTCAACTCCTTCTCCCTTTCAAATTCCTGAATCAGCTTTAAGAGAGTACTCTTTGTGGCAGCGGTGGTTTCACCCAAGCGACTGGCAATTTCCTGCGCGGTACGCATCTGCTCGTCAATAACCTGGTTTGCATTGATCAGCAATTCTCTCTTGACGTTATTGAATTGTTCGCGCTGCTTTTCACGCTCGGTAATATCAACGATGAAGGCCACATAACTTTCACTGTCGAGAGGCTGAATGGTTTGTTGGGTCCAGAGCCCCAATTCTTTGTAGGAAATACGAATATTTTTAATGATTTCCCCTTTATCAATGGTCTTGCGCATGTAGCTGATATCGAAGTAATCCGATACCTTCACACCGACATCCAACGCATAAGGTTCAAACATTTTTTTCAAGTATGGATTCAATTGTAAAATGGTCGTGTCTTTGTCAAAGACCAAAATCCCACTTTGAATATTATTAACACCAGAGTTGGCAAAGGATTCTGCCGTTGTCTTCATGTAGCTGATACACATATCACGGTCGGCTTCTCCACGTACAACCGCCGCACTCTTGGCATAGCAGGTGTCATACCCACAGGCGCCACAGTTAAGCTGTTTAGCATCGGTATCTTTAAAGCAAATATCCATTTCCGCACGCACTGCCGCAGGATCCGGTTTTTCACGGACATACAAACTGTTTCGGAAGGTCACTTCCGACGGTGGTATGAACATTTTATAGGATGGCAAATACACGCGATCACCGTTGTATTGCTTAATTCGTAGACATCTGCCAAAAACACTGTCAGGATTGTGAATATCAATGCTATTCACACATCCACTGTTGCATGCCATCAGTTCCAAATATTCAACACTTTGACAAAGACTTTCATCCTTTTGCTTCAAAATATCGATACACTCTTCCAAGCCGGAATACCATTCAATGGCGTCGCGTGTATTTACGCCATCTTCAATCAAGCGTGCAGATACATTACCGACAATAGACAAACCGTAGCCCCCTTGGAATTCAAGATAGTACGGTTCTGTCGCTTCTTCAGCGTCACGATAGGCCGGGGTAAAACGAATAATCCGCTCTAACTCAGACAGGGTAATCAGATAATCAATGTCCTCATCGTTTTGACGATTATAGAATTCTGCCGGACATGCAGACGCATGAACCACGAGATGGTCGGGATAACGTGACTTTAAATCCTTAGCATGCATAGAGGCCAAGCTCGCCATCGGAAGCAGATTGTCCAACCACTCAGGATAATGCTGTTCGACCAAGTTCACAATAACCGGGCAATGGCTGGAAAGTACCAAATCCGGTTTGCTTCGCACATGCTCTTTGATCTCATGAATGACATCTTCTTCGAGAATGTCACTTTCTTCAATATAGTCAAAGCCAATATTGTAGGCCTTTTGTGCCAATTCATAAATTGGCATTTTTACGGACAACAAGGCCACTTCCCCTAAACTCAATACCAAAGGGGTCTTTTCTTCAAGTGCCTTGATTACAAAGTCCATGTCGCTGATAATACGCTTGGTCTTTTGTGGGCATTCCTTAATACACTCGCCGCATACCACGCAGGCTTCAGTGATAATACGCGCGCGCCCTGTTGAAAACTCAATCGCCTCTAGCGGGCACTTTCTCAAGCAGCGATAGCAGTCCAAACAACTAGAATTATTTTTATTGACGATTGGAAATGGAAAATGCTTCATCGTTCTCCCTCCATTGCAATATCAACCAATCGCTTCACATCATCGACGGTCACACGAGAATATAAAACCTTGTTGACTTCCACATTCACACCGTCAATACACATCTTGCGGCAAAAACTTCCCATCAATTTCACGCGGTCTTCTAGACCACGCGCTTTAAGCTCTTCATCAAACGCTTGAGCAATTTGTGGCGCCCCTTTAATATGACACGCACTGCCCATGCAAACCTTTATTTCTACAGACATACTGTCACCCTCTTCATTTTGACGATTATCTACTCAACACATGATTGTTAGAATATTTTCTATATTTTACCATAATTCACATTCTTTGTGTAATTAAATGTGAACTCGCTTCATAATGACATTTATACCTAACAATAAGCCCCGCTCACCCCATCAAAAAAAGACTTTTTTACGACATGTCCGGGTCGTTGTTTGCCTCTTTATAAAATCAATGATGGTGGTGTACACGTTCCTCACCTTTGGTGCAATCTAAATTTGCCAGCGTGAGCGCTTTGGTCATCAGTTCATCCGGCGAAAGGGTGGTCACATCCGCATCACTTTCGAGAAAATCATAAAACGCTCGGCATTGGGCTTCTGTGTTCAAAGCACATAGGATTCCCATTACAAAGGTTTTGTTTCGATGAATCTCCACAAGCTTTTTGACAATTTCTTCCTTGAGTTGTTGTTCGGTCATATCGTCATCTCCTATAAGGTCTCAGAAGGCTTTTCCTCCGTAAATTGCTTGTTTGATTATACCACAACGCTTTTGTAGGTGCATCCCATCCATCCGCTTGCAAACAAAAACGCGGACAAGTTTACTGTCCGCGTTTTAGGATACACTTAAAGCACATCAACGGCTTTTTTCAATGCCTCAAGGTCATCTGTATCCGGATGGCTGAGGGCTTTGTCAAAGTTTGCAATCATCGCATCAGCATTTGGCATTGCACCCTGTGCCTTTAAAGTAAGATAGCGTTCACGCACACTCATTTGCATCTTACCTTGGCACATAAAGCGTCCAACCACCTCGTTGCTAGGATCAATAGCTGCTTCAACATTTGCTAAAATTTGCTCAAAATAGCCGTCTCCGTCAAAGCCCGCTGTCCCAAACAAAAAGATTTTCTTATTATTCAATTGCTTTAAATATGACAATGCGGCTTCGTCAGCAGTCCCCTTATCGGTCCAAAAACCCACATACACCACCTCGCCTGATACGCAATCCGCGTCAGGAATGCCAAAGTAACGGCATGACGCTTCAGGCAAATGCGCATGAAGTACATCTGCAAGCAGCTTTGTATTACCGGTATTGCTACTATAAATAATGGAATAATCCTTATGGTTCATTTGACGTTCGCCTCCCAGCGAGTATTCTACATCATTAGTGAGATTCAATCAATTCTATCCTTCTGCTCCGTCTGGTGCAATCCTTTTTCTCTATGAACCGACGCAATATATTGCACCGGCACCTTTTCCGTGCACCAAACCGCATTTTCCGTCACGCCAAAACAAAAACCATCTCGCGCCATGGCTGCGGTATCAATCTCTAGTACCACTGGCGTCTTGTGCCAACGCCGTGCTGATTGCCAAGCCTTAGCAAGCTCCGCCTGCATGTGAACGGCATGGCGCTTCATCTTGTGCACAGCACCGCTCGCTTGAATCTGCGCCCACGCCTCAGCCGTCGTCCCATGATAAAGCACCGCCGGCGGTGACATCACCGTCAACACCGGTTCCACCCAAGGAATCGTATGCCCTTGACAAGCCTTGATTTTAGAACAGTCCTCGTTAAATCGATAGCGCCCCTTGGCATCCTGCGCCACAATGGCTTCCAGCTCTGCCATCGAAAGTGATTTATCAGGCTGTGCATTGATGCCATCAAGCAACGCCTCCACGGAAACCCATCCCTGGCGGTCCATCTCTAAACCAAGCACTTCCGGCTTGTGCCGCAAAACAAAGCTCAAAAAATGAGACATCTGATTTTTCGCCATATTAAAACCTCCTCATCGCATCCGCCATTGTCCTATTCGTGTGAATTAGCCCATCTTATTAAATGATGCCCTTCCTTTGTGTCTCTATAAAATTCTAACCTCAGATTCTCATCCATTCAAAAAAAGGTCGCCCCATCGGACGACCTTTTTTAGCTATGAAATTAGAATTTATCTTGTGCCACATAATGGGTGTGTAATTGATGGTGTGCCAATTCACTGCCCGGTTCGCCATAGTAGTCACGATAGAGAGCCAATACAGAGGCATTTTCGTGAGATTTACGGATTGGCATGTTTCTGTCAATTTCGTAGATGGCTTCGATTCTCTTGAGGAGAACATTTTCATCGCCATGGTGGTATGGTTGCCCAGCACCGCCAATGCAGCCCTTACAAGCCATGACTTCGATGGCATGGATGCCGCGAGGGTTGCCGGCACGTACTTCGTCCATGAGAATCTTCGCATTGCCAAGACCGTGAGCAACGGCAATCTTGAGCATAACGCCATCCACGTCAATTTCCGCGATACGGATGCCTTCAAAGCCACGCAATTCTTCGAAATCAATCTTAGGAAGTGGCTTTCCGGTGTGGAGTTCGTAAGCGGTACGTACAGCAGCTTCGATTACCCCGCCGGTGGAACCGAAAATAACCGCAGCCCCGGTAGATTCACCGAGTGGACTGTCAAATTCGGAATCAGGAAGCTCCGCCAAGTCAATGTCTTTGAGCTTAATCAAGCGTGCCAATTCACGAGTGGAGAGTACGATATCGACATCTGGATTTCCGTCTACGGAGAATTCAGGACGTGCCGCTTCGGTCTTCTTTGCCAAACAAGGCATGACGGATACCAAAACAAGCTTTTCGCGTGGTACACCGAGTTTTTCTGCCAAGTAGTTCTTCACAACCGCACCAAACATTTGCTGTGGAGATTTTGCGGTAGATGGAACGTTGAGAAGATCCGGATATTGGGTTTCTAAGAAGTTCACCCAAGCAGGGCAGCAAGAGGTCAAAATAGGAAGGGCTTCCTTTTCACCATCTAAGTAGCGGTTGAGACGTTGCAAAAGCTCGGTCCCTTCTTCCATGATGGTCAAGTCAGCGGTAAAGTCGGTGTCATAAACATGGTCGAAACCAATCATGCGCAATGCAGTGGCCATTTTACCGGTAGCAATGCTACCTGCAGGCATCCCAAAAGGTTCACCGATGGCAACACGAACGGAAGGCGCAGTTTGAACAACAACAACCTTTTCAGGGTCAGCCAAGGCATCGATCACTTCCCAAGTTGCGTCTTTTTGTACCAATGCACCGGTAGGGCACACCGCCACGCATTGACCACAATGGGTGCAACGGGTTTCGAGCAATGGGGATTCAAATGCAGGTTGGATCACGGCATCAAAACCACGACCAACGGCTGAAAGTGCCCCAACTTTTTGTACTTCGTTACACATGGTTTCGCAACGACGGCACATGATGCACTTGTTCATGTCGCGTACCAAGGAACGGGTGCTGTCAATTTTATAAGTAGATTGGGATTTCCCGGTGATGCGTACATCATCAATCCCTAAACGAATAGCTACATCTTGCAATTCGCAGTCGCCACTCTTCACGCAGGTCAAGCAAGCTTTAGGGTGGTCGGAAATCAAAAGTTCTACAATGGTGCGACGTGCTTGGAGTACACGGGCAGAATTGGTGATGACTTCCATCCCCTCAGCAACAGGGGTTGCGCAGGATGGCATCAGGGTACGTCTGCCTTTTACTTCCACAACACAGACACGGCAGGATGCCGGATGGTTATCCATTTCAGTGCCATGAAGATGCATGTGGCAGAGAGTTGGAATCCAAATATCAAGTTTCTTTGCAGCATCTAAAATGGTGCTGCCTTCCGGAACGGTGACTTCACGACCGTTAACTGTTAAGGTGATTTCGCTCATACTTCTCTTTCCTCCAATCTCTCTTAACCAATGGAGATCGCGCCAAAGTTGCATTTTTCCATACAGGTGCCGCACTTAATGCACTTGCTTTGGTCGATGGTAAACGGTGAACGGAGTACACCACTAATCGCATCGACTGGGCAGTTGCGAGAGCATAAGGAGCAACCGGTGCAACGGGTTGGGTCGATTTGGTAACGGGTCATCTTGCGGCAGGTACCGGTTGGGCAACGTTTGTCCACAACGTGGGCCACGTATTCATCCCAGAAGTTTTCCATCGTGGAAAGAACAGGGTTTGGCGCGGTTTGACCCAAAGCGCAGAGCGCAGTATCTTTCATCGTATAAGAAATACGTTTTAATTCTTCAATGTGTTCCATCTTCCCACGACCGTCGGTAATCATATTGAGCAATTCAGAGATACGACGG
>USCP01000085.1 GCA_900553245.1 uncultured Peptococcaceae bacterium | reverse complement strand
TATTGGGGGCACGGCTATGCCACCGAGGCTTGCCGTGCGCTTGTAGACTGGGGCTTTTCTGAGCTGGACTTGGAAAGAATCTGGGCCGGTGCCTTTGAGGACAATACGGCTTCTCAACGTGTGCAGGAAAAATGCGGCCTCACACTGCATCATATCAACGAACAATCTCTTTGGGCAGACAATACAGAGGATCAAGCCAAGAAGGAAGTCATCCGCTGCTTGACCCGCGCCGAGTGGCAAAAACAACAATAACGACATGACCCCTGCGTCGAAGGACGCAGCAGGGTTTTTTATTTTTTTGTGCCTCCTTATAAAGTCCTGATAATTGCCCGGTATGCTTTAAGTAAAGTTAAGGGAGGCTATGACAATGAAACAACTAATGATAGAAACACGCGGCCTGTCGAAGGCCTTTAAGAAACAGACGGTATTGGACGAGGTGGATATCCGGATTCCTGAAGGAACGGTCTATGGCCTTTTGGGGCCAAACGGTGCTGGGAAGTCTACTTTGCTCAAGATTTTGACGGGCATCATGCGCCCAACGGCAGGGGAGATTTTACTGGACGGACATCCGTGGTCCCGTGCCGATTTGGCAGACATCGGTGCCCTCATCGAAACGCCGCCGATTTATGAAAACCTCAGCGCAAGGGAAAATCTCAAGGTGCGCGCCCTTCTGTTGGATGTGCCAGAGGCACGTATTGATGAGGTCTTGGAAACGGTGGGGCTTAGTGACACCGGAAAGAAAAAGGCCGGGCAGTTCTCGCTGGGGATGAAGCAGCGTCTGGGCATTGCTTTGGCGCTGTTGGACCATCCAAAGCTTCTGATTTTGGACGAACCGACCAATGGCTTGGATCCCGTGGGCATTGGAGAATTACGCACACTAATCCGCAGTTTTCCACAAAAGGGGATAACGGTGGTGGTGAGCAGCCATATTTTGAGTGAAATAGCGCAGACGGCAGACATCATCGGTATTCTTTGCAACGGGCGTTTACAGTATCAAGATCGGGTGGATGCCCACGAGAATTTGGAGGCCCTCTTTATGGAGATTGTGGCAAAAGGTGGTGTACGATGATGAAAAAATTGATTCAGGCGGAAGCGCTGAAGTACAAGCACAGTGCCTTGCCGAAGCTCACCGTTGGGATGGCGGTGGCATCGGTATTGATGGCGGCCGTGCTCATGGGCAATTATTTTTCCGTCAATAGCTACAACTGGTGGTACATGGGCATGTATCCGGGGCTTTTGGGCATGATTGGGGCCAGTATCGGGCAAAAGGATCGCAAGAAAAAGAACCACACCATTGCCACCTTGCCCCTTTCGGCAGGTCGCATTTGGGATGCCAAGATGGTGGTCGCGATGGGCTATGCGCTTGTGGGGATGGTAGCGCTTACCGTGCTTACCATGCTTGCGGTGCCGCTTTTGCATCACGGCTTGGGCGTTCAATCTAATGTGCAGCCGACGATCAAGCAACAATTGGTGGCAACGGCGCTCCTTTGGCTGACCAGTCTTTGGCAGCTGCCGTTTTGCATGGCACTGAGTCAACGTTTGGGGGTGTTTTTGACCGTCCTCGTTAACCTCGCCTTATATATGGCGACGGCGGTGTTTGGTGCCTTAGAGGCCGCCTTCTATTTCTGGCCGGGGGCGCTGGCAGCCCGTGTGATGGTGCCGGTCTTGGGCGTTTTGCCAAACGGGCTTTTGGCGGTGCCGGGGAGCGTGACCTACGACCCTGCCTTGCTTGATGCCGGTGCGGTTTTGAGTGGGAGTGTGGCAGCGCTGGCATGGTTGGCTGTGTTATGGCTTCTTGGACGTAAATACTATGAAAGGACGGTGAGGGGTGTATGAACAGCGTGGTGGGAGCCCTAAGGGCGGAGGCGTTGAAGCTCCGTCACACGTTTTTCTATTGGACCCATGCGGCACTGCCATTTTTGGCGGCCGGCGGTATGCTCGCCTATTTTGCCGGCACCAATGGGCGTGAGCTGTGGCAAATCACCGCCTATGTGGAGCTTTTGGGCATTGCCTTGCCCATTGTGGTGAGTCTTGTCTGCGGCATGGCGGTGGAAGTGGAGACGGACAATCACTTTCAGGTGTTTTTAGGGGGGCGCGCCCACAAGGGGACCGCTTACCTTTATAAGAGTCTTTGGCTGATGCTATGCGGCTTCGGAGCATTGGTATTGGCAATGGTGCTCTTTGGTGTGTGCTATGACGATTTGTTGGACAAAAACGGCTTGGGGTTATGGGGCTACTGCAAGGGGGCCATCTTGCTCTGGCTAGGCGCGGCGCCCCTCTATTTGGAGCACTTGTTGTTACAGTTTCAGTGGCCGAAGACCGTTTCTGTGGCTGTTGGTGTGGCGGAATTTGTACTTTCCGCGCTCTTTTTAACAGGGCTTGGCGATGGGCTCTGGCCTTTGGTGCCGTGTAGCTGGAGTGCGCGCTTGGTTGACACCTACGCGGTGGCGCTCTTGATGCCGAACCTTGAGTTTCCGCCGCTGCCTTGGTTCATGGTCTTGCCACTGCTGGTTTTATTCGGCATAATCAGTGTATGGCTTTACAGATACGAAGGGAGGGCGTGTCATGATTGAGATTTTAGCGATTGACGATGACGCGGCGATTTTGTCCCTCATACGCCGTGCCTTGGAACGGGACGGCTATCGGGTGACGACAGTGACGGATGCGCGTACCTTGGAGGCGGCCGAGTTTTGTCATTACGAGCTGATTTTGCTGGATGTGATGATGCCCGGCGAGGACGGCTTTGCCCTGTGCCGACGGATTCGAGGAATGGTGGATTGCCCTATTTTGTTTCTGACTGCGAAGACGGCGGAAGCGGATCTCCTCGAGGGATTGGCCATTGGCGGCGACGATTATATTAAAAAGCCCTTTTCGTTGAGTGAGGTTCGTGCTCGCGTGGCGGCGCATTTGCGCAGAGAACGGCGCGAAAAGAGCCATAGCCTGCATTTGGGCAGAATCGAACTCATTCTGCTTGAGAAAAAACTTCTTATTGACGGCGAGGAGGTGCCCCTTACCAAGAGTGAATACGCCATTTGCGAGCTCTTGGCTTTGCACAAGGGGCAAGTGTTTAGCAAAGAACGCATTCTGGAAGCGGTCTTTGGCTATGACGGTGCAAGCAATGCTTCGGCGATTACCGAGCATGTGAAAAATATTCGTGCCAAGTGTCAGCCATACGGTCTTAACCCGATTGAAACAGTGTGGGGGATTGGCTACCAATGGAAGGATGAGGAACATGAAAAGCGCCTTTAAAGAACCGCGGCTTTCCGTGCTCTTTGTAGGGTATTTAGTGGTGTACGGTGTGAGCACCTTTGTGCTTTGTGTCGCATTGCTCACAGGGCTGATCTTGCTTGGAAATACCGATACCGTGCAGCCAGCCAATATGCAGGAAATCATTCTCTCACAGAATATGTCAAAGATTCAACAGGCCAACTCCGATGACGTGGCACAGTATATTCCTGACGGTGCCACCTACGGGATTTACGACAAGGATGGAAAGTGGCTGGGTGGCACTATGAACAAGGACCGTCGTAGTGACGCTTGGAATCGTTACAGCTTACGGGAATACACCCCTGATGATGAAGGCTATTACAAATACATGCCCATGGAAAATGGCGATGTCTGTATTGTCCACTATCTCATTGGGATGCGTTATACCTCGGATACGTTGAATCGTATCCTGCCACCACCGGAGCATTTGCTGGTATGGGGGATGCTATTGGTGGCTGTATTGAATCTACTCTATTTGGCGCATCGCTTCGGCCGCGCCATCAATCGTCGCCTCGAGACGGTGCAACAGGTGACAGAAAAAATTGCGGCCAATGACCTTGATTTTGAGGTGACCCAAGATACCGGTATTCGAGAAATCAATGCCGTGATGGCGTCCTTAGGTACCTTGCGTGATGCCCTTAAAGCGTCCCTTACCACCCAGTGGCAAAAGGAACAGCAAAAGAGCGAACAGCTTGCCGCCTTGGCCCACGATATCAAAACGCCACTCACCGTCATTCGCGGCAATGCCGAGCTTTTGCAGGAAAGTGCCGAGGATGCCTTTAGTCGCGGTTCAGCGACCTACATTGTGGAAAGTGCCGAGGACATCAATACCTATCTGGAAAAAATGCGTGCGGTGCTCTCAAACGAGGCACTTGCCCCTTGCAGTGCGGTGCAATCGGTGCAGGATTTTGTGGAAACCTTGCGGCATGCCGCCAAGCAATTGACACAGGCGGCCCAGTTGCCCTTGTACGAGCAATTGGATGTGAGCGAGGGGGCGGTCTGTGTGCACACAGGGGAGGCGTTACGCGCATGGAACAATCTGCTAAGTAACGCCGCCACCTATACCGATGGCGCCGAGGGGATTGCTTGCAGTTACACAGTGCAGGAGAATGTGGACGGGCGCTATTTGGTGGCGACGGTGCGTGACTATGGCGCTGGCTTTACGGCGAAGGATTTACAGCACGCCGACGAGGCCTTTTATATTGGCGATGAAAGCCGTCACTTGCGCAATCATCAAGGCCTTGGCCTTGCCATTGCCAAAGCGGTCATGTGCGCCCAAGGTGGGAAGCTCTGCTACGCCAATGCCACCGAAGGTGCAGGGGCAACGGTGAGTCTATGGTTTGAACTCGAAAATGAACAATAAAAAAACAGGTCGCAAGACATAACGCTTTGTGCGCGGTCTTGCGGCCTGTTTTTTTGAACGGTTGATGTTATTGGGCAGAATCGGCGACCAAGTCCTCAAGGGCGTCCATATCATAGATAATGAGCTGATGCTTTTGACGTTTGAGAATGCCCTTGCTTTCCAGCTCGTTAAAATAGGCGGTCACATTGGAACGATGCACATTCACAATGGAAGCCATGTCTGTGAGGGTTGGGAGTTTGTTGACGAGGATGCTGCTATCTGGCTGTGGCTTGCCGTAGTGGGTGGCAAGGGTCAGAAGGAAGGTGTAGACCTTGTGCTTGGCATTTTGCAGATGATTGGTGAGGGCTTGCTGCAACAAAATACCGTAGCGGGTGCCGATCATTCGCATAAAGGCGCGGATGTGGTTGGGGTCTTTTTGTAAAAATTCAAAGACCGCCAAGTCCGACACGGAAAAGAGGGTGGCTTCCTCGAGCACGACAAGGTTTTTGCCAAAATCATCGCTTACCGGATGAAAAATCAAGGTGTCCTTGATGTAAATGTACATCAAGCGCTCATGGCCGGATTCGTCAAACATATAGGCTTTCACCTTGCCCTTGCTCAGATAGAGAAAGGTGTACTCCTCTGGAAAAAGAATGTCACCACCTTTTTTGATGGTGTCTGTATGGGTGTAATTGTTGAGGATAAACTGCTTCAAGTCCGGAAAGGTATTGGTTAAATCGCCGGAAATAATGGGAAAAAATGCTTGCTCAGTCATGAGAACCTCCTCTACTATCGATTAAGACATTGAGATTATTATAATTATAAAATGTTGCGACGACAACAGTAGTCGAAAAATGACAATGATAAGATTTGGTTATATTGTTACTGCGCGACGTGAATGAGAAACCTTAAAGGAGGAATAAAAAATGTCTCAGGTTGCAAAAAAAGGCGGTGCTAGCTACTGGCTTCGAGTGGTGCTGTGGCTTGGGCTCTCACTCTTTGGCTGGTTCGTGCCGGCGGTGGATCCAATCACACCGTTCGGGATGCGTGTTGCCAGCATCTTTATAGGGATGATGTTTGGTTGGATTTGTTTGGACCTTATTTATCCAAGCTTCTTTGCCATTGTGCTTCTTGCCTTGGCCAGTGGAAAGGCGGCACAAGCCTATTTCTTAGGGGGCTTTGGCAGTGAAATTGTTGTGATGATCATCATTCTGACCACCTTCTGCGCGTTTTTTAATAAGGTGGGGCTTGACCAAGTTATTGCCCAATGGTTCATCCACTTGAAAATTATTCAAGGGCGTCCATGGCTCTTTATTGCAGCTTTTCTATTTCTCATGTATGCCTTGGGCTTTATGATCAACATTTACCCAACTATTTTCTTACTTTGGCCTGTCATGTACAAAATTTGTGATGAAGCGGGCTTTGAACGCGGTGGAAAATTCTCCGGCTACATGTGCTTTGCCGTGACTTTTATCAGCGGCCTTGGCATGGTGAGCAAGCCGTTTGAACCATGGAGCCTCATCGGTCTCAATGCCTTGACCGAATTCATGGGCGAGGGCTTTAGTGTCAACTATGTACGATACAGTATTTATATGATGATCATCTCTTTGCTTATTATTGTTTGTTACCTCATCATCGGGAAACTCCTAAAAATTGATGTGTCGCCCCTCGAAAATTATCGCGCAGAAGAAAAACACATCCAATTGACCCACGAACAAAAAATCGCCATTGGCTTCTTTTCAGTCTTCCTTATAGCGATGTACTTGCCAAGCCTTTTACCGGCAGATTGGATGTTTACCAAGATTCTCAATCTTCTCGGCATTTTGGGGATTGGTGCCCTCTTGTTGGTTGGCTTGGGGGTGGCACGCACCAAGGGAATGAAGCTCGCCGAAGTCGATAAGCTCGCCACTGAAGGGGTGCCTTGGAAGATTACCTTCCTCATGGTTGGCAATGCCGTCATCGGTGCTGCCCTTTCCTCTGAACAAGCAGGGATTATTGCTTGGATCAATACCATCTTTGGACCGATGGTGCAGGGGCTGTCTCCAATCATGTTCTATCTGGTGCTCATTCTTATTTACGGGATTGTGACACAATTTGTCCACAATATTGTACTGTTGACCATCTTTACACCGGTTGCCTTGAACTTTGGGACCATGGTTGGTGCCAATCCGGTGACCATCACCTTTATCGGCTTGGTAATCTTATCTGCTGCCTTAGCCACAGCCGGCGCCAGCTCCCGTAGCGGGCTTGTCTTTGGGAACACCGAATGGATTGCACCAAAGTGGGCCTACACCCTTGGGGTCGGTAGCGTTGTGCTTGTGATGATTGCGTATGCACTCATTGGCGTGCCTTTGGCAAATCTCATGTTCCCGATGTAAAAATTTAAAACAATCAATGAATGTGTTGTGAATGCAACATCACCCTATACGCAAAGTTGGTAATATAAACTCAACGATAACAAAGACGTTCCTTCAACGCCTATGGGGGAACGACTTAAACAATTTATAAGAACAGAGTTTAAGGAGGATTATTCCATGACTACCGGAAGAAAAGTAATGGTTCTCGGCCTTGACGGGATGGAACCAAATACCGCTAAAAGATTATTAGATGAAGGCAGAATGCCTAATCTTCAAAAAATGATTGACCGTGGGGCAGCTCGCAAAGACTTGCATCTCTTAGGTGCAATGCCTACCATCACCCCAGCACAATGGACCACCCTCGCTACCGGTGCTTATCCTGGCACCCACGGCGTCACTGACTTCTGGAACCAAGCACCGGATGCCCTTGACACCATCATCTACGGTTTGGATTCCCGTCTCTGCCAAGTAGAACAACTTTGGAACGTAACCGCTGAATCCGGTCTCAAGACCTTGGTATGGCAATGGCCTGGTTCCTCTTGGCCACCATCCTCTGACAGCGAAAATTTGATGGTTGTTGACGGTACTCAACCTGCTTCCGTTAACTACTCCATCGCAAACATCGACATTGAAAAATATGCCATCGCTTCTAAGGACATCGAAGAATTGACCTTCACCGACCACATCGGTTCCAAGAACCTTGGTGACGCTGCAACCGACTGCGTCATCGATGAACTCGACCTTGAAGAAGATGACGAAGAAGCACAATACGACGAATTCGACGCTTCTAAGGTGACCGACAAGTCCAAGGTTGCTGCGCTCTTGCTCAACCGCTACAAAATGAAACGTATCAAAAACGTAGACTTCCATCCGGAAACCGCAAAGGGTGGCTTGCTCTCTAAGGTTCCTTTCGACAAAATCGAAAGCCCAATCTCCGAACCTAAGAAATGGGCGAAAGAACTTCCTGAAGGCGCACTCGAATTCATCGTTTACACCGCTGGTGGTCAATTGCGTCGTCCATGCCTCATCTTGAAGAATGAACAAGGCATCTACGACACCGTTGAAGTATACCGTGCAAAGAAGGACGAAACCCCACTTTGCGTATTGAAGGGCGACGAAATGGCTGGTG
>USCP01000084.1 GCA_900553245.1 uncultured Peptococcaceae bacterium | reverse complement strand
CGTTGACATCCGAAGCTATAAGCCAACCATTTACGGCCATGTGGGAATGATTAAGCGTGCAGCCAAGGCAATTGTTGAAGCTGAGCGCTTGGTGATTCTCGCCGGTGGCGGGGTAAACACCGCCGGTGCAGGTAAAGAAGTGTTGGAGCTCGCCCAGAAAAAGAATTGTCCAATTGTATGCTCTATGATGGGGCTTGGTAGCGTTCCTGCCAGTGACCCGCATGTGGTTGGGATGCTTGGTACCTACGGTAACCAAGAAGCCAATACGTTGATTCGTCAAGCCGACGTTATTTTAGCGATTGGCACACGTTTTGACGACCGTATTATTAACGCGCCAAATTTGTTTGCGCCGACCAGTTTTATCATTCATGTTGATGTAGACCCTGCGGAAATCGGGAAGAATATCGACCCGGATATCCCTATTGTAGGGGATGCAAAAGAGGTGTTATTGCAACTTGCGGAAGCAATTATGCGCAAAGATGACCAAATGGTGGATTGTCGCTATTTGGAAAAGAAAAAAGGTGCGCCAGTACCAGACCGTATCGTGCCAAAAGTACTCGATACGCTCTGTAATCTTGTGGATTTGCAAAACACCTACTTCACGACCGATGTTGGTCAGCACCAGGTATGGGCGGCTAACTATTTAAGATGTGAAGTGCCACATCAATTTATTTCCTCTTGTGGTTTAGGGACCATGGGATATGGGATTCCGGCTGCGGTAGGGGCACAGGTTGCTAAACCGGACAGTACGGTTGTTGCCGTAACCGGTGATGGGAGCTTCCAAATGGGGATGTATGAACTTGGGACTATTATGGAGCAGAATTTGCCAGTAAAGGTTCTGATGTTCAATAACCGTACCCTTGGGATGGTGCGCCAATTGCAATATCATTACGTTGGTAAACGTTATTCAAACGTACTCTTTGGATGTGATATTGATTTCTCAAAGATTTTTGAAGCCTATGGTTTTAAAACGTATCGCATCAATTCTGAAGATGACATTGAAACGGTGTTGAAAGAAGCGTTGGCCGATCCGAAATGTGCATTGATTGAGTGTGCGACGCCGATGGAAGATAATTGCTCACCGATTACCCTTGCCGGCGCGAACATTGATGATATGTTGGAATGCTAAGAAATACAAACTGCAGCATATGATATGCTGCAGTTTTTCTGTTTGAATGGCATTTTACAGATAATTGAAAATAATAGAAATAATAATTCTGTGACCGTATTCTCGCTGTGTCCCCTTGACAAGGACGCACTATTCGGTTATCCTTGTATAACGGACTAAAATCCATTAGGAAAAGACGAAAGGTGTGGCGAAATGAAGGAAACTACGGTTTACAAACGTTATATTGTTGATGAACAGATTTTGCCCGAAGCAATTCTAAAAACAGCACAAACGAAGGAATTATTGGCTAAATTTCCGGGTTTGACAATTAACGAAGCAGTTAAACAGATTGGTTTAAGCCGAAGTGCTTTTTATAAATACCGCGATGGGATTTTCCCTTTTTATGAAGCGATTAAAGAAAAAATCGTGACGATTCAAATCAATATGGAGCATGAGGCCGGTATTTTGTCCAATTGCTTAAATACAGTGGCGGCGCATGGTGCCAATATTTTGACCATCAATCAAGGAATTCCGACCGAGGGGATTGCACGCGTGACAATCTCTTTTGAGTCTCATTCCGATGAACGCTACAATTTAGAACTTATGCTTGAATCCCTTTACGATATTCCGGGTGTGCTCAAGGTTGAGCCAATCGGACAAAATTAAAAAGAGAGATTGGAGGCGACTTATGAAGAAAGAAACGATCCAAGTGGCTTTGCTTGGCATGGGGACAGTGGGTTCCGGTGTCTATGAAGTCATTGAGAAGATGCAAAAAGACAAATTTGTGCATAAAGTTGGCGCTGATGTACATGTAAAACGCATTTTAGTACGTTCTCCCGAAAAATATGCTGACATGGTTGAGTCGCATACTATTTTGACCACTGATTGGAAAGACATTGTCAATGACTCTGAAATTGATATTGTTATTGAGGTGATGGGTGGTATTGAACCGGCGCGCACTTATTTAATGGAAGCATTAGCGGCTGGCAAGAATATTGTGAGTGCAAATAAGGATCTCATCGCTGTGCATGGGCAAGAGCTTCAAGCTTTGGCGGCAAAGATGAAAAAAGATTTTCGTTATGAAGCGTCTGCGTTGGGGGCCATTCCTATCGTACAACCATTAAAAGAAAATTTGGCGGCCAATCATTTCTCTGAAATTGTTGGGATTATGAATGGGACAACCAACTTTATTTTGACGAACATGGCAGAAAAAGGGATGGGGTTTGAAGAAGCCTTAGCCGAAGCCACTGCGTTGGGCTATGCTGAAGCAGATCCAACTGCAGACATCGAGGGCTTGGATGCTGGGCGCAAGGTGGCCATTTTAGCAAATATTGCTTTCCACACACCGGCGGTGTTTGATGATGTTCATGTCGAAGGGATTACCAAAATCTCTAAGATGGACATGGCGTATGCCGATTCTATTGGCTGTGCCATCAAGTTGTTGGGGGTTGTCAATAAAGAAGAGGATGGCTTGGTTTTGAGTGTTCATCCGGCTTTTATTGCAAAGAATCACCCGCTTGCAAGTGTTGGCGGCTCCTTTAATGCGGTTTTTGTTAAGGGGGATGCGGTGGACGAAGCCATGTTCTATGGTCGTGGTGCCGGTAAGCTCCCAACGGCAAGTGCGGTTGTGGGCGATGTGATTGACATCTGCCGTGATATCGTTTACGGTTGTGAAGGCCGCATTGGTGACTATACCTATGAAAACATTCCGATTAAATCAATCGAAAAATCTTACAGTCGTTTTTATGTGCGTCTCTTAATCAAAGACCATCCTGGTGTTCTTGCAGAGGTGGGGGCTTGCTTCGGTAACAGTGATGTGAGTATTGCACAAGCTATGCAGAAAGATTCCACTCATACTGATGATGCGGAATTTATTATTATCACACATGAGGTATTGGAAGAAAAATTCAACCAAGCACTTGCGGAAGTCAGCAAGTCTGATTCTGTTCGCCAAATTGAAAATGTTATTCGTATTTATGGGGGTTTGCCACAATGATGAAAGAAGCGTGGTTTGGGGATGCCCCCGAACTTATCATCAAAACGCCGGCGACTTCTGCCAATATGGGCCCGGGGTTTGATTGCTTGGGTATGGCAGTGAATCTTCATAATGAGCTGTGGCTCAAAATTTTATCGGAAGGTGCTGAATCCGTGATTACCGTTGAAGGGTACGGGGCAGGCGTTTCCGACAATCTCAATAATGTCATTTATAAAACCTACGTTGATGCATTAGAACGCCATGGCTTGGAAGTGAAGCCGGTGGCGATGCATTGCATCAATCGTGTCCCTTTTGCACGTGGCTTGGGCTCTAGCTCTGCAGCAGCGGTCAGTGGCTTGGCAGTGGCGCAGATTGTCTGTGGCAATCATTTTACAAAGGATGATTTGATGCAAATGGCAACTGCCATTGATGGACATCCGGATAACGTATTGCCGGCAATTTTAGGTGGTATTGTGATTGGGTGTATGAATGAAAAGGGTAAGGTGGTGGCACAAAAGTTGGCACCGCTGGAAAACCTTTATGCCTATGCTCTTATTCCGGATTATCCGCTACCAACCTCTAAGGCGCGTGCTGCTATGCCGGATGGTTATAGCCGCGAGGATGTGGTGCACAATTTAGGGCATTTGGGGTACTTGGTGGCGGCGCTTGCAAACGGTTCTGTCGATGCATTGAAGGATGCTTTTAGTGATCGCGTGCATGAACCCTATAGAATGCCATTGATGCCGGGAATGGAAGAAGCTAAAGAAATCGCTTTGCGTCATGGGGCGTTGGCAGCCTTGGTAAGTGGTGCCGGCTCAACCATGTTAATATTGTCTGATGTACAACGTGATTACAGTGAGTCACAAAAAGCCCTTGAAAAACTGGGTTTTGATTCGGAGTTGATTGAAGTAGCGCCGATTGCGACCGGCGTACAAGTCTATAAAGATGGAATGGAGTTGGAATTATGGCCTTAATTGTACAAAAATACGGCGGTACATCCGTCGCTAATCCAGATCGCGTGAAGTTTGTAGCAGAACATGTAGCTAAAACCCAACGCGCTGGGAATGATGTGGTGGTTGTTGTATCTGCACCTGCAGGGATGACTGATGACCTCACTCACCGCGCATCTCAAATTAGTGAAATGCCAAGTCCTCGTGAAATGGATATGCTTTTGTCCACCGGGGAACAAATCTCTATTGCGTTGACGGCGATTGCATTACAAGAAATCGGGGTGGATGCTATTTCCTTTACCGGTCCTCAAGTATGCATTCGTACCGACGATGCCCATCAAAAAGCAAAAATTTTGGACATCAATGCCAACAAAATCGGTCGCGAATTGGCTCAAGGGAAGGTTGTTGTTATTGCAGGTTTTCAAGGGATTAGTGAATTAGGTGAAATCACTACCTTGGGGCGTGGTGGTTCCGATACCACTGCTGTAGCGCTTGCTGCAGCGTTGGGAGCGGATGTGTGTGAAATTTATACCGACGTTGACGGTGTGTATACCGCAGACCCACGCATTGTGCCAAATGCTAAGAAGTTGAAAAAGATTTCTTATGATGAAATGCTTGAATTGGCAAGTCTTGGGGCGAAGGTGCTTCATCCTCGTTCTGTAGAAGTGGCCAAGCTGCATGATGTGAAACTGGCTGTACGCTCTAGCTTTAATACACATATAGGAGGAACTTACGTGGTTAAGTCTGAAGAACTCGAACAAGAATATGCCGTTACCGGTATTGCTTGCGATAAAAATGTTGCTAAAGTTGGTATTTTTGGGGTGGATGACCGTCCAGGAATCGCTGCTGAAGTATTTGGGGCATTGTCTGATGAAAAAATCAGCGTCGATATGATTATTCAAAGCGCGGAAGTTGATAACCTCAACGATATCGTATTTACCATTGCAAAGAATGATGCAAAGCGTACCAAGATGATTATTGAAAATCTCAAAAACAGCTTGGGATATCGTGAAGCGCGTGTTGACGACAATGTTGTAAAAATTTCTGCGGTAGGTGCAGGGATGGTTGGTGCCCACGGAGTGGCTGCTCGTATGTTTGCGGCGTTGCGTGATGCCGGCATCAATATTGACTTGATCAGCACCTCAGAAGTGAAGATTTCTGTTGTGATTGAACGTGATGATGAAACCTTGAAGAAGGGGATGCAAGCCCTTCATGATGCGTTTGATTTAGCAAACATCGAATAAAATCAACCAGTGTTAAACAAAACCGTTGAGATTTTTCTCAACGGTTTTTTGTTTGTTAAAAAAATGTAACAGATACCACATATTGTCGCATCGTTTTTTGGTGAAGTATTGAAGGATTACTGTTATAATGACAGTTGTTATCCCAACGAATACGAAGGAGGAAATTATGAAGAATCTTTTCAAAAAACGTGCTGACGTTGGTGAAACGATGAGAATGACAAAGCTCTTATTTATTGCGCAGCTCAATCCTCTGAAAAGAAATATTGCCGCCGGATTGGTTTTTATAGGCCTCTTGCTTCTACCGCCGTTGTATGCGTGGTTCAATATTGCTGCAAACTGGTCGCCTTATGATTTGACGTCAAATCTGCAGGTTGCGGTAACCAGTTTAGATGAAGGGACGGAAGTAGAGGGAATCAAACTCAATGTTGGTGATAAGATTATTGATGCCTTAAAAGGGAACGATAAGATTGGATGGGAGTTCGTTTCTTATGAAGAGGGACAAATTGGTGTTCACTCAGGAAAATATTATGCAGCGTTGGTTATTCCAAGGGATTTTTCGGAACAATTAACCGGGTTTTTGCATGGTGATACGCAAACTGCAAAAATTGATTACTATATCAATGAAAAACAAAATGCCATCTCTTCTAAGATTATGGGGACAGGGATGGATACTGTGAGTAGCCAGATTGACCAAACCTTCGTGGAAACGGTGACGACCATTGTACTTGATAGCCTTAAGTTGGCTGATAAGGAATTTGCCGAATATAAGCCGTATTTGATGCGTATGCTGGATACGATGGACTTGGCAGCGGAAAATATGGGGCTCTTCGTCAGTGATATGGACGAATTTGAGCAAATGCTCGAAAAAGTATCGTCCCTTTCCTCCAGTGCCGAGAGTGTATTACCGGCGGCGAGCGATGCGTTGAAGGATGCGTCGGATTTAACGCTAAGTGCGCAGGATACCTTGCAAGCGTCAAAGTCTACCGTGCATGATATTGAGCGATTGCTCGAGCAGAGTGTAGGTGGATTGAATGTGTTTGCAAGCGAGTTGACAGGGATGGCAGAACGTTTAAATGGCATGAACAGTGAAAATGTGGATGCAGCGAAAAACGTGATGCAAGATATGATTGACACCACGAATGATTTACGACGTCATGTACAAACGCTTGCGGATAATTTAGAACGCTTCAATCAAATGCTTCATAAGCCGGTTGGTGCTATCAGCGATTTTGTGCGTACATTGGATGCGCTGGAAGCAAATCTTGACAAAAAAGTTGATCGCTTGATGGAGTTGAAGGATGAACTGGGCAAAGATAGTGCGGATGTTAATGGTGTAATTGATGAAACCATCAGCGTGATTAACGGTATTGATGATGCCGTGACAGATGCGTGGAATAATTATAATGCCAATACGTCATCGGCATTGCAAAGCTCTGCCGATCAGCTTAGTGAAACCTTGGATTCTTCCTATAAGTTATTGCAAAGTATGAGTGGGTTGATTCCTCAAGTAGATGCAGCGCTCGGCACAGTGCGTAGTATGGAACCGGTGGGGACGGACACCTTGAATCGTATTAAAAATATCCTGAAAAATACCCAATCGTTGATAGAAAAGTCAACCAATGATATTCGTGGACTGAGCGAAGACGCAAAAGTGAACGAAGTGGTGGAATTTATTCAGCAGGATGTACAGAAACAGAGTGAGTTTTTGAGCCATCCGGTAGAAATGACCACCAATCGAATCTTTCCGGTATCTAATTATGGGAGTGGGATGTCGCCGTTTTATACCACCCTTGCTATTTGGGTTGGTTGCTTATTGATGATGGCGATGATTAGTCCGATTAACGAAAAGGGGCTAGAAGCCTATCCGAATGCCGGTGTGACACCAATGTATTTGTCACGTTTGGCGTTGTATCAGATTGTTTCGGTTCTTCAGTGTACTGTTATCGCCCTTGGAGATTTATTCCTTTTGAAAGTTGACTGTATGCACCCGTGGCTCTTTGTGTTATTATGTATACTAATCGGTCAGATATTCTCAATATTTATATTCTCGCTGGTATTTACTTTCTCGGCTATTGGGAAAGCGCTGGCGATTGTGACCTTGGTATTACAGATTGCTGCGAGTGGGGGGACGTTCCCAATTGAGATGACGCCGGCATTCTTCCAATTTATACATCCGCTGTTGCCGTTTACATATTGTATCGGTGCCATGCGTGAGGTGTGCTTTGGAATCTACGGCCCGGTCTTTATGAAAGATTTGACTGTAATGGCATCCATTCCAATAATCTCTGTTGCTTTGGTTGTTATTTTTGGGCCAATTATGCGGAAATTTGTGCATTATTTTGAAGCATCGATGAAGAAAAGTGGCTTGATGTAAATTTTGTTATAGAAAGGGTTTGAAGAAATGGCAGTAAAAAAATCTCGTACCGGAAAAAAGAAAAGACCGCAATATGGCCCTCAAGGCACAAAGGTAAATGAATTGCCACCGTTGAGCGAGGAACAAATCAGAAATTATAAGAATGCACGTCGTGCAAACTATGCGTCCATCGGTTTGCTTGTGGTGGCAATGATTATGCTTTTGTTCGCGCCAAACGCTTATGATGGCAATGTGATGAACGCCATTATGGTATTGGTGGCGTATGTCCTCACCATTATTGCCGGTGGTTTGATTCTTTACACCAAGGAATATGTGGTGCCGGAACGTGTGAAAATGACAAAGATTACTGCGTGGATTATGATTGGTGTAGGGGTATTTGGGATTATCTTTACACTCTTTAGCATTTATGCGGTGTAAGTAAAAATAAAAAGCCCGACTGTTTTCTGATATGTACCCTCTTTACTGGACATCCAGTAGAGAGGGTGTTTTTTATGCGATA
>USCP01000083.1 GCA_900553245.1 uncultured Peptococcaceae bacterium | reverse complement strand
CTGCCGGTATGGCAGGTGGGAGCACCGATGCTGCAGCAGTATTGATTGGCTGTAATGAATTGTTTCGTTTAGGTCTCCGCACAGAGGAGCTGATGAGCCTTGCGGCAGAGATTGGTTCTGATGTGCCGTTTTGTGTGCTTGGGGGTACTGCTATTGCCACCGGACGCGGTGAAATTGTAGAGGCGTTGCCGGAACTGCCAAAGATGCACGTTGTTTTGGCGCCGGCTGACTACGGGGTTTCTACGGTATCGGTGTATAAAGCCATTCACCCAAAGGATCTTCATCCGGAAGAGGAAAAATACCGTGCCTTGTGTCAAGCGGCACAGCAAGGAGATTGCGGGTTTATAGCGTCCCATTTGTACAATTTCCTTGAAATACCGAGTTTCAGAATTGAACCACGCACTAAGGTGCGTAAGAAGATGCTCCTTGAAGCGGGTGTGACCAATGTACTCATGAGTGGTAGTGGACCAACCCTCTTTGGAATGTATGATTCTGAAAAAGAGGCCTGGGAAAACTACAAGAAGATGCGAACGGTGTTCCCTAATGTCTATTTGACATCTACTTGTAGTTTTGATTTAATAAATAGTAGACTATGTTTTCAATAGTGGAGGTTAGGATGAAAAATTATGCAATCGTCCTTGCTGCCGGCAAGGGGACTCGTATGCGCTCTTCTTATCCGAAAGTGCTACATCGTGTCCTAGGAAAGCCGATGATTACACGCGTTTTGTCTGCCATTGACGGTGCGAAGATTGAACGTAAGTATGTGGTTGTTGGCCATGGCGCTGAACTGGTTAAGGAAGTCCTTGACGATGCATCAAAAATTGTATTGCAAGAACAACAGCTTGGAACCGGTCATGCAGTGCTGACGGCATTGGAACAATTGAAACAGGATGTTTCGGATTACAGTGACGTGACCGTCTTGGTGACCTGCGGCGATACACCGCTCATTCGTTCCGAATGTTTGGCTGAAATGATTGATACGCACCATGCACAAAATAATGCGGTGACAGTGATGACCACTGTGGTACCGGAACCAACCGGTTATGGCAGAATTGTGCGTGATGGGGACAAAATCAAAGCCATCATTGAGCAAAAAGATGCAAGTGATGAAGAAAAACGCATCAATGAAATCAATGTAGGCACCTATTGCTTTAACTTGGAATTTTTAGTCAATCAAATTTCTAAGCTCGATACCAATAATGCCCAAGGTGAATTTTATTTGACCGATTTACTTAAAATTGCCTATGCAAATGGTCTTAATACAGCGGCGTATATTTTACCAAATGCCGAAGAAAGTCTTGGGGTTAATAATCGCGTGCAGCTTGCAAAAGCTGAAAAGGTGTTACAGGCACGTATCAATGACTATTGGATGATGCAAGGGGTTTCTATGCAAGACCCGGCAAGCATTTTTATTGAAGATGAAGTGACATTGGAGCCGGATGTTTATCTTGAAGCCAATGTACATTTATTTGGACATACGGTGATTAAACATGATGCGGTGATTGAATCCGGCAGTCGCATTACCAACTCTGTCATTGGTGAAAATGCGTTGATTAAGCAGTCTGTGATTAAAGATTCTACAGTGGGTGCTTATACCACCATTGGTCCTTTTGCGCAGCTTCGACCGGGGAGTAGCCTTGGCGAACACGTGAAGGTTGGTAACTTTGTAGAAGTCAAAAACAGTACCGTTGCTAACGAAAGCAAAATTTCCCACCATACCTATATCGGTGATACCGATATGGGCGCGAGAGTCAACGTGGGCTGTGGGACAATCACCTGCAACTATGACGGCAAAAACAAATATCGTACTGTGATTGGTGATGATGTTTTTATTGGTAGCAATACCAACTTGATTGCACCGATTGCCATTGGAGATAAGACTGTTATTGGAGCGGGCTCTACTCTGTCAAAAGATGTCGTAAATAATGCGTTGGCCTTTACCAGACCACCGCTTGTTGTAAAAGAAAACTGGAAAAAATAGGGAGGATCTTACAAATGAAAGATATCGATATGCACAAATCCTTAAGCCACATTAAAATCTTTACCGGTAACGCAAACCCTGAATTAGCAAAGGAAATTTGCGACTATCTTGGTATTGATTTGGGGGATTCTGTTGTTTCCAAGTTTAGCGATGGCGAAATCAATGTTGAGATTGATGAAAGCGTACGCGGTAAGGACGTTTATATCGTTCAACCTACCTGTGAACCGGGCAACGAACATATCATGGAATTGTTAATTATGATTGATGCTGTTCGTCGCGCATCTGCACGTCGCATCACTGCTGTTCTTCCTTACTATGGCTATGCACGTCAAGACAGAAAGAGCCGCGGTCGTGAACCAATCACTGCAAAGTTGATTGCAAACTTGTTGACCAAAGCAGGTTGCCGTCGCGTGTTGACTATGGATTTGCACGCACAACAAATCCAAGGGTTCTTTGATGTACCGGTAGATCATCTTTATGCAGCACCGATCATTGCTGAATATTTCCAATCCCTCGAACTCGAGGACCTTGTTGTGGTATCTCCTGACATTGGTGGCGTTGCTCGTGCAAGAAAGTTTGCTGAAATGCTTCATGCTCCTTTGGCAATCATTGACAAGCGTCGTCCAAAACCAAACGTATCTGAAGTTATGAACATCATCGGTGACATCGAAGGCAAGAATGTTATCTTGATTGATGATATCATTGATACCGCAGGTACCATCACCAATGCTGCAAAGGCCCTCAAAGAACGTGGCGCGAAGGAAGTTTATGCAGCATGCTCCCATGCTGTATTATCCGGTCCTGCTATTGAACGCTTGAACGATTGCCCATTCAAGGAAGTTGTTACTACCAACTCTATCCCAACTGCACACAAGAACTGCGATAAGATTAAGGTTCTTTCTGTAGCACCATTGTTTGGGGAAGCGATTATGCGCATCTTTCAAGACGCTTCCGTAAGCAAAATGTTTTAATTCGGCGGTGAACGATTCATTCATGAAAATGATTGTAGGCCTGGGTAATCCAGGAAAAGAATATGCCATGACACGTCATAATGTTGGATTTATGGCGGTCGATCGATTGGCAGAACAATATGGAATTTCTGTGACTAAAAAAGAATGCCAAGCCCTTACCGGCAAAGGCATGATTGGTGGTCAACAAGTACTTTTGGTTAAACCACAGACTTATATGAATAATAGCGGACAGGCTGTGGGTGAGCTTATTCGTTACTATGATACCATTGATGATTTTATTATCATTTATGATGATATGGACATTGCGTTGGGCAGTATTCGTTTCAAACAAAAAGGCAGTGCCGGTGGACACAATGGGCTAAAATCTATTATTGCTCATTTGAACAGCACCACCTTTGATCGACTGAAAGTCGGCATTGGCCATGATGATCACAACAATGTGGTGGGTCATGTGCTTTCCGGTTTTAATAAAGAGGAACGTGTTGTGATGGATGATATCCTTCGCCGCATGGACGAATGGTGTGAGTACTGGCTGAAAAACGGTATTGTAGCGACGATGAATCAGTACAATTAAAGTGATTCGCAAAAAACAGGCTGTGGAACGCCCGCAGCCTGTTTTTCTGTGTTATGTACAAAATGATATAGGAGGTGAAATGAAATGGAGCAAGAAATTTTGTATAAGCTTTATCAAGGGATAAATAATCAATCCAAGCGGCTGCTTTGGGATGGCCTTGACTTAGGCGGTAGAAATGCCTTGATAGAGCTAATGGTTAAAAATGCACTTTCTAAGCCGTATGTGATTGTGTGTGAAAACGATCGCCGTGTAAAAGAACTTTCCGTACATCTTGAAAAAATCATATCTTTGCCGGTGCTGAGTATTTATGAACAATCTCACTTGCCGGTAGAAGTGTTGGCGAAGGAAGAAAATGAAGGAGACAGAACCTTTGCCTTGGCAATGCTGGTGCAAAAGAAGCCTTGTGTTGTTGTGGTGAATGTGATGGCTTTAATGGATTATTATCCCAAACCAGACTATTTTACCGATGGCATAGTATCCGTTGAAGTTGGACAAATTTTTGACCAAGAGGCGTTTCTTGATAAGATTTATAATCTTGGCTATGAAGCGTCGAGTGTATGTGATCAAGCTGGTTTCTTCGCTAAACGTGGCGGTATTGTAGATGTGTATTCCCCAAATAATGCGTCGCCGGTGCGTATCGAATGGTTTGATGATGAAATTGACTCGATTCGCTATTTTTCCTCAGAAACCCAAAAGTCCGAAGAAAATACCGAGCGTGTGACCTTGATTCCCGCTCAGACATGGTTTTTTTCCCCGTCATTCAAGGCGACCCTTGAAGAAAAGATTGCAACGGAGTTGGCTGCGCAAAAAGCAGTTTATACAAAAGAAATATATGAGCAATTGACTGCTCGTTTAGGCGATGTTGGACAATTAGAGAGCAATTCGGCCATTCTACGCTATTATGCATATATGCTTTCTGATTATCAAGGGACCTTCTTTGATTATTTGACCGCAGAAACCATCATTTGTATTGATGGGGTGGAAATGGTTGAAGATGTATTGCAATCAAAGATGGAAGCCATTCTTAATCAGCTAACGGATTTATTTGAATTTGGTTATATTTTACCGTCTAAGATTGATCAAATGCTCACCTTGTCTCAAATGAAGACGCATATGGGTCAACGACACATGATGTTGTTTTCCGAGGTCAAGACATCAAACCCATTTTTTGACTATGATGAGGTATTGTATTACCCGGTCCGTAGCAATCCTTTGAAGGCGTATCCAGTGAATCAGTTTATTGAAGACATCAAGCATTATATGAGTGATGCCTATCGTGTGATTTTTTATCATGATGACACTGAGGTATTGGATTTATTGAAAAACCTCTTGCGCGAATATGCGTTGTCATTTACGGAGTATGATGACCTAGCGGCTATTCCAAAAACGGATTTATTGGTTGTTTTAAAAGCCAATTATGGCTTTGATTGTGAATTTTCTTCAGACCATTGCATCTTAATGAATGCCAACGTGTTTAATGTTCAAGCGAAGAAAAAAGAAGGGCTGCCTAAAAAGAGCAAGGCGCATCAACGCTTGATTATTGAAGATTTGTCTGTGGGCGATTATATTGTGCACGAAAATCATGGCATAGGGATGTATTTGGGTGTGGAGCATATCGCCAACGGTGATATTGAAAAGGATTACCTGTTGGTGCAATATAAGGGCGCGGATCGCTTATATGTACCGATTGATCAACTTCATTTGGTAGAAAAGTATGTGGGTCAGGAGGGTAAAAAACCAAGAATTAACAAACTTGGTGGTGTGGAATGGAGTAAGTCCAAAAGTCGTATTAAGCAATCTATTGAGGATATGGCAGAACAACTCTTGGAGGTGCATGCCAAGCGTCAAGCCTTGCCTGGGTTTGAATTTGCGCCGGATGATGAATTGCAAAAGGAATTTGAAAATGCCTTCCCGTATGTGGAAACGGACGATCAGCTTAAGGCTATTGCGGAAGTGAAGCGCGATATGGAAAAGCCACATGCCATGGATCGATTGGTCTGCGGAGATGTGGGCTTTGGGAAAACGGAAGTGGCGCTACGAGCGGCTTTTAAAGCGGTTTGCAATCATAAACAGGTAGCGATATTGGTACCAACAACGATTTTGGCAATGCAGCATTTTGAAACATTTAGTAAGCGTATGGAGGCTTTCGGTGTTGAAATTGCACTGCTGACCCGTTTTTGTACCGTAAAGGAACAGAATAAAATTTTTAAAGGTATTCAAGAGCATCGTGTGGATATTGTGATTGGGACGCATAAGCTATTAAATAAAAAGTTGCATTTTCGTGACCTTGGGCTCTTGATTATTGATGAAGAGCAGCGCTTTGGTGTAAAGCATAAGGAACAAATTAAATCCTTGCAGGAAAATATTGATGTATTGACCCTCTCTGCGACGCCAATCCCGCGTACCTTGTATTTTTCTTTGACCGGTGTGAAGGATATGAGTATCATTGAAACGCCGCCGGATAATCGTTTGCCAATTCAGACCTATGTTATTGAAGAAGTGCCAATGGTGATTGAACAGGCGGTGCGTCGTGAAATTTTACGCGGTGGGCAAGTTTTTGTCGTCTATAACAGTGTAGAGAATCTTAACAAAATGGCGCAAAAGTATCGTGAGCTTTTTCCGAATAGTCGTATTCTCACTGGTCACGGACGTATGAAGGAAGCTGAGCTTGAAGATGTCATTTTGAAATTCCAAAATCATGAGGCGGATATTTTGGTATGCACCACCATTATTGAAACCGGGATTGACATGCCAAATGTCAATACAATGATTGTTCACGATGCCGACCACTTTGGCATGGCGCAACTTTATCAGTTAAAAGGGCGTGTGGGGCGTAGCAAGCGTGTGGCTTATGCGTATCTGATGTATAAGCGTGATAAACTTTTGAGCGAAGATCAGCGCAAGCGCCTCAATGCACTCAGAGAATATACTGCCCTAGGATCCGGTTATAAGATTTCAATGCGTGATTTGGAAATTCGAGGTTCCGGCAATATGTTGGGGGCAGAGCAGAGTGGACATGTAGCGGAGATTGGTTTTGAACTTTATCTAAAAATGTTGCAAGAGGCTGTACGAAAAATGAAGCAAGGTGGCGACGAAACTATTGATATTGCAGCAAAAACCATTTGTACCGAAATTGATATTGACATAAAGGCGTATTTCCCTGAATCCTACATTTCTGATACGCGTTTGCGTATTGGGTTGTATCAACGTCTGGATACGGTAATGAGTGAAACGGAGCTAGCTGATTTTTACGATGAATTGATTGACCGTTTCGGTGTACCGGATGAACCGGTGAATAATTTGCTTCGCTTGATGCAACTTAAGCAGATTGCCAGTGAGGCACGTATTTTGTCGATTAAACAAAAAAAGACTAATGTATACATCAAAATTGATCCTGAGGCTGAATTTGACTTGCAAGCCTTAATGGGATATGTGGCAAAATCTACAGGAAAGCTATATTTGAAAAATATTGACGATAGTACTTATGTTGTTGTGGATACAAATAAAATGCGCAAGGGCAATAAGTATTTAGATTCGTTAAAACTAATACTTGTTCAACTCAAATCCATTGTCACAGGTGAAAACACTCAGTATAATATTTAACATAGTGAATAATAACTAGGAGCGTGATTATTTTGAAAAAAGCACTAGCCCTGCTTTTAGTCACTGTCATGACGACAGGCTTATTTGCCGGCTGCGGATCCACTGATTCATCTATGGGTGGAGAAGATGTCATTAAAGTAAACGACACTGCATTAACCCAGAACTATGTAGATGCTAGAACGCAGCAAGTATTTCAACAAAATCAATTGCAAAGTGATGATGCCTACTCTGGCTATTACAAAAGCCAAATTATCAATGGCTTGGTAGAAACTGAATTAATGGTTCAGGAAGCAAAGCGTCAAGGCATTGAAGTGAGCAATAAAGATAAAGAGGCTTACAAGGAAAAATTGATTGACCAAAGCTATGGGTCTGAAGAAAACTTTGAAGCTTATCTTTCCGAATATGACATCAGCGACGAAATGCTTGACCGCATGCTTGAAGAAAAGTTGTATTACGACGGTTTAATGGAGAATCTCAAAAAAGATGTAACCGTTGATGCGGAAGGGTACTACAATGAAAATGTTAGCCAGTTTAATGTTGCCGATCAAGTGAAGGCAAGCCATATCTTGGTGAAGGATGAAAAGACTGCCAAGGAAGTCATCAAGAAGCTTGATGAAGGCGAAGATTTCGCTAAGTTGGCAAAGGAATATAGTGAAGATACTGCCAATAAAAATGAAGGCGGTGAATTGGGCTTCTTCACTGCTGATAAGATGGTGCCTGAATTCTCTACTGCAGCTTTTGCTTTAGAACCGGGTGAATACAGTAAAGAGCCTGTTCAAACCGCTTACGGTTATCACGTAATTTTATGTGAAGAAAAGCAAGCCGCTCACCAACAAACCTATGATGAAGTGAAGGATGAATTAACGGAATCCTTAATCAATCAAGAGGTTCAAGAAAAGTATTATGAATTGATTAGCAAATTGAGAGAAAAAGCCAGCATTGAATACTTGTCCGATGATTACAATCCGGATAAATTGATTGCTGCTGCTGAAGCAAAGATGGCTGAAGAAGCTGAGTCTCAGGAAAGTGCTTCTGCTTCCGAAGAAGGTGGTAATGTCGCTAAGGATGACAATGCTACCCAAGTGGAAGCTGATTCCGAACAAAGTGCTACCGAAGATTTAACCAAGTAATAAAAATCGCCAAGACAACTTGTCTTGGCGATTTTTTTGCTGGAGCTTTAGCGTAAATAAACCCCCAGTTCAACTGGGGGTCGGTAAAAAATACT
>USCP01000082.1 GCA_900553245.1 uncultured Peptococcaceae bacterium | reverse complement strand
GGCCGAAATTAGGGTTTCTATACAGTCTGAAATGCCCATGCACCATTTCGGTGCATGGGCATTTTGTGTTCTTAAGCTTTGCTTGGTGTGTTTGTGAGAATAAATACGGCAATTAAAATGATCAACATTCCTACAATATCAATAAAAGTAAAGTGGGTCCCGACCCAAAGGAAGGAGAAGATGCTGGCGGCAATCGGTTCGATACAGCAGACAAGGCTGGCTTTGACCGGCCCAATGTGTGCCACACCGGTGAGAAAGGCGGTGAAGCCAAAGACCGTGCCAATGATGATGAGACCGCTAAAAGTGAGAACGGTATCTACATTGATGGTTGGCACATAGTCAAAGGGACGGGTGATGATGGCAAGGGCAATCCCGCCCAAGAACATCGCCCAAGCTGTGACAGGCAGGCTCCCCCAACGTTGGATGAGCCCAACCGGCATCACATCGTGAACAGCGAGAAAAATCGCGGAAGCAATCCCCCAAAGGAGACCGAGCTGGGAAATCACAAGATTGCTGATATCGCCGTGAGTGGCAATTAAAAAGACCCCAATCATAATGGCCACAAGGGATACAAATTCACGCCAATGTGGCAAGCGTCGGTTGCGTAGACACACATAGAGAAGCACAAAAGCCGGTCCGATGTATTGTAGCACGGTGGCGGTGCCGGAGTTGGTGTAGGCAATGGCGACCAGATAGGTGTATTGTACTGCCATCATTCCCAGAACAGCAAAGAGAAGCAGCATCGGTAAATCACGTTTAGACGTAATAAGGCCGATGAGCTCTCGTTTATGACCGGTAACGAGGTTGATCATAAGAAGCAGCGAACCGGCTGTTAAAAGGCGAACAGTGGTCAGCCACTCGCCGTTGGTTTGATAGACTTTAAAGAGATGCTCACCGCAGGTGCCGGAAAAGCCCCAACCAATAGCGGCGAGAATGGTCAAAATGAGATATTTTGATTTCATAAAGACTCCTTTTTAATAGGTGTTAATAAAAGCCACAAAATCCTGCATGCGCTTGAAATTCTGATTCATTTCAAAGCGTGGCAAATGATAGGGGTCGACCCAATTCACTAGGTTGAGGCAACGATTATTGCCGCTTTCAAAGCCCATGTAAAGATTCATGGATGCCATGGCTTGCTTGGTGGCATCGTTGCTCTCACCGTAAGGATAAGCCACGGCGATTGGCATTTGATGGGTCTTTAGCATGAGCAGGACATTATTTTTTAGAAGATCCTTTGTGATGCGTTGGTAATACGCATTCCAAGATTCCTTCGGCCGTTGATGGATGAAGGGATGACTTATGGTGCCGTCGACATTTAATTTTTGGACATAGGAATAGTAGGTTTCGCTTTGCAAAGTAATAAGCCCGCTATCGGTCATTTCGCGGAGCTCATCCCATGATAGAATCGGAAAATTGTAGTTGTCACGGTGTTTGACATAATACCCGATGACGTTGACGGTGGCATTGATTTCATATTTTTTCAAAATCGGAAAAGCCTCGGTGTAGATTTCTTCGCTGCAATCGTCAAAGGTAATCAGAACGGCGCGGGATGGCAACGCTTTGTTTTCGTTAATCGCGTAGAGTAAATCATTGGGGGTAATAAAGGTACAGCCGATGTCCTTTAACGTTTTCATTTGTTCCTCAAATTGTTCAACGGTGATGCCTTCTTCCACAGGCTCGCCTTGTTCATCAACTTGCGCAAATTGGCGATAGGTGAGGATTGGCAGATGCAGTCCCCGGTCGTCAAAAAAACGTGCCAATTGGCGTGTGTCCTGTGTTTTTCGAAGCTCGGCGTTGATATAACGCGGATAAAATTCCGTTGGAGATTCGTGGAAAAATATATAAGGAAGTGCAAGAAAAAAAACAACCGCGCCGATCAATAGCCCGATGATAAAATTTCTCAGGACCTTGAACATGGTTGTTCCTCCTTTATAATAAGGGTATAATCAGTGGTAAAATCTGTATAGATATGATAACAAATTTGTTGTAGCAAGGAAAGTAGGGAGAATAGAAATGGCCATTCGTTTTCGTGGGATGCTCACGGATTTCAAAATTCTGGAAGAAGGCTGCTGTCCATCGCAAGCTCACCAACTGGAAGAAGGGGGCTCTATGGAAGAGGTGTTGAATCAATCCCTTAAGAAATCGGTACCGATTTTTTTACTCATGCTGGCCCTTGCCTTGGTACGCATCAATAAGGGGCTGAATTGGGCAGCGGATTTTAGTGTGTTGGAGGTGGTAGTGGGCGGTTTTCTTACAGTGGGGCTCTATACCATCTTTGTGCCGCTGCACGAATACATTCATGCCGCTTTTTTGCCGCGTGGTGCCGATAAGGACATTTGGATTTATCAAATGCAGGCGGCCCTTGTTTATTGCAACGCGCCGATGAGTCGCATGCGTTTTATTGTGATGAGTGCGGCACCGGCCACCATTCTCGGCTTTGTGCCTTATGCAGCTTGGCTGCTCTTTGCACAAGTTCCATCGCCAATGGTAAGCATTTATTGGATGCTCCTAAGTTGGGCCATGGTCTTTGGCGGGATCGGTGATTTTTATAATGTGCGCAACGTGTGGAACCAAGTGCCAAAGGGCGCCATCGTTTTTAACTACGGCTTGCATACCTATTGGATTGATAAAAAGGACATGCCAAAAGATTGGAAATAGCTTAACACAACAAGGTTACCGTATAGGTAGCCTTTTTTGTGTGTTGACTTAAAATTTGTCACCGGATTGGTACACAATAATTAGGAATCCTTTGTTTATTAGAAGAAAAAGCGTGCTATAATAGCACATGGTCGTTATAACGGCTTTAAAAAATGGGCGTTTAGGAGTTAAAAATGGTTTTTAGTAGTTTGGCATTTTTGCTTTATTTTTTTCCGTGCTTACTCATTTGTTATTTTGTGGTTCCGCGTCATTTTCGTGGCGTACGCAACCTAATTTTATTTCTCTTTAGTTTAATATTTTACCTTTATGGCGGTGCAAAATACCTGCCGCTTTTATTGGGATCGGTGGCAGTGAATTATGTTGGCGGGCTGTTTGTTAGTGAACAATGGCCGAAGTGGTTGCGTAATATCGCAGCCTTTTTGACTGTTACCGTCAATTTGGCTCTTTTAGGATGGTTTAAATATGCAGGCTTTTTTGCCCAAACGGTGAATGATTTTGGCGGTCATCTTTCGGTGCCGGATATTGTCTTGCCAATCGGGATTAGCTTTTATACCTTTCAGGGCTTGAGCTATGTGATTGACGTTCGCCGTGGCCATGCCAAGGTGCAGAAAAATCCGCTCAATGTAGCGCTATATGTGGTGCTTTTTCCGCAACTTGTGGCCGGACCGATTGTGCGTTATACCACTGTGGAAGAAGAAATTATCGGTCGTCGAGAAAATATAGATGATTTTTCCGATGGGTTGGTGCGCTTCATGCTTGGGCTTGGGAAGAAGATGTTGCTTGCCAATACCATGGGAGAGGTCGCTGATGCCCTTTTTGAATTAAACCCAGGAGATTTGTCTACAAGCCTTGCATGGGTTGGTGCAGTGGCTTATATGCTGCAAATTTACTTTGACTTTAGTGCTTATTCCGACATGGCCATTGGCTTAGGGCGGATTTTTGGTTTCCATTTCTTGGAAAACTTTAATTATCCGTATATTGCTACCACCATTACTGAATTTTGGCGCCGTTGGCACATCTCTCTTTCCACTTGGTTTAGGGATTATGTGTATATTCCCCTTGGGGGGAATCGTTGCGCGAAATGGAAGCATTTGCGCAACATTGCTGTTGTGTGGTTGTTGACTGGGCTATGGCACGGGGCAGCTTGGAATTTCGTGGCTTGGGGGGCATGGTTTGGAATCTTGCTTATCGGCGAAAAATACATCTGGGGATTGTTTTTAAAGCGTTTGCCGCATATTGTGGGATGGCTCTACACCTTCTTGGCGGTGCTCTTTAGCTGGGTGCTTTTCCGCTCCCCGACAATTGACTATGCCATTTCTTATATCGGTGTGATGCTTGGCATTGGAAGCAATGGCCTGTGGTGCATTGATACCGCTTTTTATTTGTATCAATACGGCTTTTTCTTTCTGTTGGCCATAATCGGTGCCGTTCCCATCAAAATTTTCTTCCAAAATATTCTCACTAGACACAGTGACAGGATGATTTGTCGTTTTATTTTAGATTGGGCGCCAAAAATGCTTGCTTTAGTTGTATTGGCATTGTCATTTATAAAGCTCGCAACAGGAAGCTTTAATCCTTTCATTTATTTCCAATTTTAGGAGGTGGCTGCGATGAAAAGAATTGGTAAACGCATTTCTCAAATTGTTTTTATTGTGTGTACCTTGTTTTTGATGGGCACAGCCACTTATTTGACCACTTTTTCAGAAAAAGATGATATCTCCTTTTATGAAAACCGTACCCTTGCGAAGGCACCGGTATGGTCTGAAAAAGGGATTTTATCCGGTGAATGGGGAGAGAAAGCAGAAGCTTATCTGGCAGATCATGTCGCTTATCGCGATGAAATTTTACAGCTGGATACGTATATTAAATGTCACATTTTAAAACAACCGTTGATTAAAGAAGTGGTTGTAACCGATGACTATTTACTGCCATATATTGATGAGGAGATGCGTGACACGTCGTGTATTGAAAAAGATTTAAACAAAGTGGCGAAAAATATTGCTTCTGTGCGTGATTTGACCGAAAGCTACGGCGGGACCTATTGCTATGTATCTGTGCCGAGTCAATGCGTGACGCATGGTGATGATTATCCGTGGTTTATGCACAATCGCGATGATTACACCGAAAAAGCACGCACGGCGTTTCGTGAGCGCATGGCGAAAGACGGCATTCTTTATGTGGATGCCGGAGATAGCTTTGCCGCGCGTGGCTGGCCGGATAATTTTTCCTCTGCCATTGATAATCATAACAGCATCGAAGGCGCATATCTTACCTATCGCAACATCGTAGATTTTTTAAATGCGGAGCGCGAGATTGGTTTTGATGTGCTTGAAGAAGGGGAATACACCACCACGACCTTGCCGAATCCCTATTTGGGCTCTCGTATTAAAGCGCTGATGGGACAATGGCAATCCGATGAAAAACTAAGCATCATCGAACCAAACGAACCGATTCCTTTTACGCGTAAGGATTACGGGGCACCGTCCGAGCCGCTTATTTACTTTTTGCCGGACACTACCGAAGAATACGTGGAGTATAAGCTATATATGAATGGGGACTATGCGTCGACGGAAATTGATACCAATCGTCCGGAATTGCCAAATGTGCTCATTTACGGTGATAGTTTCACCAATGCGGTGGAATGTTTGCTCTATACAAGTTGCAATAAAATGTGGTCTCTTGACATGCGCTATTGTGATTCAAGTACGCTTGAGGAGTATATCAACGCCTATGAGCCGGATGTGGTCATTTGTTTGCGTGACTACGGGGCCTTTTTGTCTGCGGAGGACAACGGTGGTGGCATTGAAAGTTTATTAAAGGATTAACAAATAAAGAAAGCGTCTTTGCACCTTTTGAGGTGTAAAGACGCTTTTTTGCTTAGATAAAATCTTGGCAGCTTACCAAGAGATCGATTTTTTTCCATTGGTCGTCTTCGGTAACCGCGTTGCCTTCTTCTACAGATGCGAATCCGCATTGTGGGGAGAGGGCGATTTGGTCGCCAACCACAGCCTTGGCTTCTTCATAACGCTTTTTGAGCATATCCTTATCTTCCAATACAGGATTTTTGGTGGAAATGAGGCCGGCGACAAAGAGCGCGTCGCGCTCCTTCATTGGAGCCCATGGCTCAAAGGAACCGGAACGTTCATCATCGTATTCTACGAAATATGCATCGTATGGAATTTGCGCGATGATTGGTGCAACGGTGTCGTAGAAACCGTGGAAGAGTGGATTGCCCTTGAAGTTCCCTTTGCAGAAGTGGGTGGCAATGGTCATATCTTCAGGACGGTTATCGAGGGCCTTGGTGGAAACTCGTTGGAACCAGTCGAGTACTTGTGGCTTGGTATAGCCTAAGCTTTCTACTTTGGCAACGAAGTTGTCGTCAATGAGATAGGTCCAAGAGGTGTCGTCGATTTGGATGTAGCGACAACCGTGGTCATAGAAATCACGGATGGCATCCTGATAGGCAAGGCCGATGTCATCAATGAGGGCCTCGATGTCGTTGCCGTAGTAAGGGGTATCCTTATGACCGAGTTGGAGCAGATGGTCAATGAGAATCATGTTTGGTCCGGAGATACACTTTTTGGCGATTACGCCATCATACTTTTGTGCTTCGCCGTTTAAGAATTCCCATGCGTACATTTCTGCATGGTCCTTGTTCTTATCGTAAAAGAACTTGCCGGTCACTTGGCCGTATTCAAGTTCATGGACCATGCCGTTGAGCTCCTTATGACGAATGATGGTATCAAACCCGTCAAATTCCTTGAGCCAGTCTAAGTGCCACCATCTGCGACGGAACTCACCGTCGGTGACAAATTTAAGGCCATGTGCCACTTCTTTGCTGACCAAATCAGCAATCATCTTGTCTTCCACCGCGGTCAATTCTTCGCGACTGATGGTACCGTTTTTGAACGCTTCGCGGGCTTCTTTGACTTCTTGCGGACGCAAGAAGGAGCCGACGATATCGTATTTAATATCTAACATGATAAACCCTCCTTGATGAATATTTATGAGAATGGTTGTATTATACTCCTTTTCGCTAGGATTGAAAACGAAAAAATAGATGCGCTATTATAGTCGTAATTTTATGACGTTTTAGGTTCGATGTTCGCTGTTTGTGTACGTGTGCTATAATAAATTATCCGAAAAAAGGAGGATAGGAAGATGGCGAAAAAAATATGGCGCTGTTGGAAAGGCCTTGGGCTTGTGTGCGTTTTTTGGTGGTTAGGCATGGCTTGGATGATGGCATCCGGAGACCTGATACCTCGCAACAGCCTGTGGTTGGGCAGTGTCTTTGTGACCCTTGTCATTTTCGGTGGTTGGCTTTGGCAAGTGCGACAATCGAAAGACCGCAAAGGCCTTGCTACGGCGTTGCTTCTTGTTGTAACATTAGGCACTCTGGGTCTGGCTGTGGGCGGTTTTGAAAAGGAAAGCGTGGTTGAGGAGAACGGCGACAAGCTTCTCCTCAGAGAAGACGGACACGGAGGCATGCGGTATTATGTGTATAAAAATGCGTTTGTAGCTGGTGAGGAAAAATCGTTGCCGGTGGACTCGGTAGCACCTGCCTTGCGTAAGGAAGCACCGATGCAGCCGTTAGATGTCTGTCTTGAAACTACAGCAGAAGGATTACGGGTGTTTAATGTGGACTTGGATGCGCTGATTCAAAGCTATAACGGTTACTATTGGTCACAGCATGGTATGCGCTATCTGTTGGATGCTAGGGACTGGCAGCTAGAGCGACAACCGGCCGGCATGCATTTTCAAGAAGAAACGGATGTTTATACCTATTGTGCGGATTTCAGCAAATGGACGCTTCCTCGGATGAGCGCTTATTGTACAACGAGTGATGGGCGGTTGCGAGAGGCTGTTTGTAATTATGACGATCACAGCTATAGTCCGGAGAGCTTTAAGCTGTATGAAGAGGATTGTGCCACGATGCTTCGCGTATTTGTGCCATCTTTGAGCGCAGAGACAGCCAAAGAATGGGCAACAAAAATCAATAAAGTGGGAGATGACAATACCTTTAATTCAGACAAGCAATACCGTCGTGCGGAAATGAAGCCGACCGACCTGTTTGTGCATGGCAATGTCGGGGTATTTTCTTACGTTGCAATTGGTGCGCCCTTGAATTTTTGTGTGATTCCGGTGGATGAGGCACTTGTTAACGCCTATCAGGCGGATGGGGTGCGTATTCATGCGCTTGCATAAAAAAAGCCCCAATCATGGATGAATGATTGGGGCGCGTGTCGATACAGAGAAAAGCCACTCTGAGTGTTGAGTGAAAAAGATGTCGACATCCATTGAAGTGCAATGCAACAATGCATCAAATTAGAAAATGATATTTGCAATTGGTAAGCCAAGGGCGATATAGATGATCAGCGATAGAATCACCATCATTCCGCCGTATTTGTAGATATCATTGATTGAAACACGATCGTTGGCGTGGAGCACAGCTGCATAAGGGGATGCGGCTGGGGTTAATACCGCTAAGCACATCGCCATGGTCATGGTCATTGCAAGTGGCACCGGATTGTCGATATTCATGCTTGGTGCCATGGCAACGATGATTTGCATAAAGATGGCACCGACAATGGCATTGTTGGCAAAGTTAGTAAGAATTACACCGGTTACAAACAAAACGATGACAAAGAAAAGATAGCCGTGGCTACCGAACAATGGATTTAAAATACCGATGAGCCATGGTTTGATTCCAGTGGCATCG
>USCP01000081.1 GCA_900553245.1 uncultured Peptococcaceae bacterium | reverse complement strand
GATGAATAGATAGTCGAGAATGATGTTGGTGATGCCGGCGGCAACCGATAGACAGGCGCCAAGATTTGGCTTTCCAGCGGTGATAAAAAGGCTAGCAAAGAGGGTTTGTAGCATATTTGCAGGGGCAAAGAGTAGGATGAAAAAGAGATAGTCTTGGGCATAGGGCCAAAGGCGAGGGCTTGCGCCAAGGAATTGCAGAAGGGGTGTCATCGATAGGGTGCCGAGGACCAAAAGAAGAACGCCAATCAAGGCGCCCGAGAGAATGAGTAGGGTAAAGTCTTCTTTGGCTTCTTGGTGTCTTCCGGCGCCCATTTTGCGTGAGAGAATGGCATTGCCGCCGGCGGCGAGCATGGTGCCGAGCCCAACAATGAGATTGGTGACGGGACAAATGATGTTAATCGCCGATAGGGCATCGGTGCCGACAAAACGTGCGACAAAAAGAATATCGACAATGGTATAAAGGCCCATAAAGAGCATCATAAAAATGGTTGGTGCGGCAAAGCGTATGAACGTGGCGGTGCGCCAGTTTTGAGCGAGTGGATGATTAGTCATGGGCATTGCCCTCTTGCTTCGATGAGAGAACGAACTTTTGCGTTGGATAGCCGTATTCAACGAGAAGCTCGCGTTCTGCAAAGCCTAACGTATAGAGGAGGGCGCGATGACCGGTATCGGCCTTATCACCGGCGCGGTAGGTGGTCATACTGAGGTCTTGATTGGGCAGATAGGTGTGCAGGAGGGCGTCAATAAAGAGTTTGTGAATACCTGCGTTGCGGTATTGGGGATGCACGCCCCAGTAGTCAATGCTTTCTGTATGGCGGTTAAAGAGCATGGCGCCAATGAGTAAGGCATCGTCTTTCAGAACCAAGGCGCGTTGCTCGCTAATGCCAATTTTTAGTTGCGTGAGATAGTCCTCCTCGTTCATCTCAGGATAGCCATCAATGACCAAGTGCATTAAATTCATCCATGCGGGAATATCTGTTTCGTTGGCTAAACGAATATGATCGATGGAAAAGAGAGGGTGTGAATAGTTTTTTTCAAGGGTGAAGCGGAGTTGTAAGGGATAGAAGCTGTGAGTGGCACGATATTCTGCCGGTGGGGCTTTGTACATGCTTTTGAATGCGCTACTGAAGGCTTGCTGACTTTGATAGCCACAGAGCAAGGCGATGTCAATAATGGGCTTTTCGGAAAAAATCAAAAGCTTGGCAGCTTCTGTGAGTTGTCGACGCTTGATGTACTCGTTTATGTGGAGGCCAACGGTGTCGACAAAAAGGCGGCTGAGATGATATTTGGAATAGTGGATGGCAGCGGCGATGGTATCAAGGGTGAGTTTTTCATTTAAATGGGTTTCGATGTAATCAATCACCGATTCAATTTTTATAATGGTTTCTTCGGACATAGGAACCTCCTTTCTTTGGGTATGATAGCAAATTTTATGGGGGCGGTTTTAAGAAATCTTGCGATGTAACAGTATTTTTGCATAGAAAAAGAAACTTCAAGGGATGGGGTGCGTTGAGGATATTTTGTGTTCAGGGGGTGTGTCTGTGCATAAGAATAGAGGTCATTAAATGATATAACGAGTACAGCTCAAAGTTGATATAGATTTATTGTACTGAGATTTTTCATTTAATCACACAGGCTTTACAATTTCTTTACTCGAGTTTTCTTGGTGGTGAAGGGGTTTGTGACCTTTTTTGACGACAAAATGGTGGGAAGCCAATGTTAAATAGTGTACATATTTAACAATCATTTTACTTTGCGGCGCTTTTGGACTTTACAAGGGGCCTTTAATATAAAACCTGTCAGTACGAAATGAATTGAAACAAAAGAAAGAAGGTCTACAATGAGAAATTGGAAAAAAGTTGGTGTAGCAGCGATGTTGTGCATGGGTTTGTTAGCAGGTTGCGGTGGCAATGCAGATGCGCCGGCAAGCAGTGCAGCAGAAAGCAGTGCAAGTGATTTTGATACCGCAAAGGCAATCAATGCAACCACCCGTGAAAACGGTTCCGGTACCCGTGGCGCATTCATCGAGCTCTTTGGCATCGAAGCGGAAGAAAACGGTGAAAAGGTTGATAAGACTGATTCCAGTATTGCTGAAACAAACAGCACCAGTGTTATGATGACCACCGTGTCCAGTGACGACTATGCGATTGGCTACATCTCTTTAGGTTCCTTAAATGATACTGTCAAGGCTGTTAAAATTGACGGCGTAGCACCATCTGTTGAAACTGTGAGCGATGGCTCCTACAAGATTGCGCGTCCATTCAACATTGTAACAAAGGATGATTTAAGCGCTGAAGCAGAAGACTTCATTAAGTTCATTATGAGTAGCGACGGTCAAGCTGTCGTTGAAGAAAACGGTCAAATTGCTGTAGAAGCAGGCGAAGCTTACACTGCACCGGAAGGCCTCAAGGGTAAAATTGTTTGCTCCGGCTCCAGCTCTGTATATCCTCTCATGGAAAAACTCAAAGAAGCCTATGTTGCACTTAATCCAGATGTTGAAATTGAAGTTCAACAAAGCGATTCTTCCAGCGGTGTCACCAACACCATCGATGGTACCTGTGATATCGGTATGGCGTCCCGTGAACTTAAAGAATCTGAAACCAAGGAAGGCGTAAAGCCAACTGTTATTGCAAAAGACGGGATTGCAGTGATTGTGAACAAGGCAAATCCAATTGAAGATTTGACTTCTGATCAAGTAAAGAGCATCTATCTCGGCGAACTCACTAAGTGGGATGAATTGAACAATGCAAAGTAAGACTTCTGTAAAGTCCACGCACAACAACGCAGCGAAGGAGAGAGGGATGAAAGCCCTCTTCACCCTCGCTGCGTGCGTGTCTGTGGTGGCGGTATTTGTCATCTGTATCTTTCTCTTTGCCAACGGTCTGCCTGCGATTATGGAAATTGGTCCATGGCAATTTTTGAGCGGTACCGAATGGCGTCCAAATAATGATGTATACGGTATTTTCCCAATGATTGTTGGGAGTGTGTACACCACTGTTGGAGCGCTTCTCATCGGGGCACCGATTGGAATTTTATCTGCGGTTTATATGGTATTTTATTGTCCAAAGCGCATTTATCCGCTGCTTCGTAGTGGGGTGCAGCTTCTTGCTGGGATTCCATCTGTTGTATACGGTTTTTTTGGTTTGATGGTGTTGGTGCCTTGGGTACGTGATACTTTTGGTGGTCGCGGTTTGAGTGTGATGACAGCGGCGATTTTGCTCGGAATGATGATTTTACCGACTATTATCTCTGTGAGTGAATCATCTATTCGCTCAGTAAATACCAGTTACTATGAAGGGAGTATTGGCTTGGGGGCTACCCACGAACGTAGTATTTTTCGTGTAGTGATTCCTGCTTGTAAGAGTGGGATCCTCACCGGTGTGGTACTTGGTCTTGGGCGTGCCATTGGTGAAACCATGGCGGTAATCATGGTGGCTGGGAACCAAACAGCGATTCCACATGCCCTTACCGATGGGGTGCGAACCATGACTACCAATATTGTCATGGAAATGGGCTATGCGGCAGATTTGCATCGTCAAGCCTTGGTTGGTACAGCGGTGGTGCTCTTTATCTTCATCTTGATTATTAACTTCTTGTTGGCACTTTTAAAGAGAGGTGACATGAATGAGTAATTCCAAAACCGGAAAAAGTGCGTTCGCACAAAAATGGCAGAGCTTACGTCATCGTCCGGGTTCCTTGGCATGGTATATTTTGGTCCATGCAGGCGCACTCTTTAGTGTCGCCACTTTGGCCTTCATCGTCGTTTATATCTTGATTAACGGGATTCCAAATCTGACGCCGGAATTGTTCTCCCTTCATTATGACAGTGAAAACGTTTCTATGTTGCCGGCGCTGATCAATACCCTCTTTATGGCAGTGATTGCTTTGGTATTGGCACTTCCTATTGGGATTGGTGCGGCGATTTATCTCGTTGAATACGCCAAGAAGGGGAGTCGTTTTGTAGGTCTGGTGCGTTTGACCGCAGAAACCCTCACTGGGATTCCTTCTATTATATACGGGCTTTTCGGTTCTATTTTCTTTGTAAAGTTTTGCAACATGGGCTTATCCTTGCTTTCAGGGTCTTTGACTTTGGCAATTATGGTTTTGCCGGTTATTTTGCGTACCACTGAAGAAGCTTTAAAAATGGTACCGGACAGTTATCGCGAAGGGAGCTTTGGTTTAGGGGCGGGCAAGCTCCGTACCATCAGTCAAGTGGTGCTTCCTAGCGCGATTCCCGGTATTGTGAGCGGTGTCATCTTGAGCATCGGTCGTATTGTCGGTGAATCTGCAGCTCTCATCTTTACCGCTGGGACCATTGCCGAAGTGGCAAGCAGTGTCTTTGCATCTTCAAGAACTTTGGCGGTGCATATGTATGTGCTTTCCGGCGAAGGCTTGTATATGAATCAAACCTTTGCAACAGCTGTTGTGCTCTTGCTTCTCGCTATTATCTTGAATTTTGCTGCTGAGTTTGTGGCGAAATTGTTGAGAAAGGATCAATAAGTAGAATGTACAAATTTGATATTAAAGATCTCAATTTATACTACGGTGATTTTCATGCCTTGCACGGCATCAACATAGGCATCAAGCCTAATGAAATTACTGCTTTCATTGGGCCTTCCGGTTGTGGGAAATCTACCTTGCTGAAATCTCTTAATCGTATGAATGACATGGTTGAAGGCTGCCGCATTGAAGGGGACGTGCTTTTAGACGGAGAAGACATCTACGGTGATATGGATGTCAATCATTTGCGTAAGCGTGTGGGGATGGTTTTTCAAAAACCAAACCCATTTCCAATGAGCATTTATGATAACATTGCCTACGGTCCACGTACCCACGGTATTAAAAACAAGGCAGAGCTTGATGAAATTGTAGAACGCTCTTTGCGCAGTGCGGCGATTTGGGATGAAGTCAAGGACCGCCTAAAAAAATCCGCACTCGGTCTTTCCGGTGGGCAACAACAACGTATTTGTGTGGCGCGCGCTTTGGCAGTCAATCCGGAAGTACTACTCATGGATGAACCAACCAGTGCGTTGGACCCAATTTCTACTTCTAAAATTGAAGACTTGGTTCTTGAGCTTAAAAAGGATTATACCATCGTGATTGTTACCCACAATATGCAACAAGCAGCACGTATTTCCGATAAAACCGCGTTCTTCCTTTTGGGGGACTTGGTTGAGTTTAACGATACACACACGTTGTTTTCTACACCACACGATTCACGCACTGAGGAATATATTACAGGGAGATTTGGTTGATGAGAGATGTATATGTCGGTCAGCTTGAAAAGCTGAATCAAGAAATGATTGAAATCGGTAACTTTTGTGAACGCGCGCTCAGGGAAGCATCCGAATCTTTGGTGAAGGGCGATACTGCCTTGGCAAAGCAGGTGTTAACCTATGAAGCGGCATTGGATGAACGTGAGTATGTGATTGAAGCCTTGTGTAATCGTCTGCTTCTCTTACAACAACCGGTGGCAGGGGATTTACGTATTATTACTGCGTCCTCTAAGATGCTCACCAATTTGGTGCGTATCGGTATGCAAGCTGTGGACATTTGTGAAACCATGCTTCGCAAAGAAATCAATCAAAAACCGGTTGAAGTAGACCACTTCGCAGAACTTGCAGTGGCTGTAGAGCGTATGATTCATGATGTCATGCAGGCGTTTGCGGAAAAAAATACGCAAGCAGCACATGATGTAATCGAATATGATGAAGTGGTCGATGAATTTTTTTACAAGACCAAGCATAATATTGCAGGTTTGTTGAAGACGGCAGAAACCCGTGAGGAAACAGACTATGCCCTTGATTTATTGATGATTGACAAGTATTATGAACGTATGGGGGATCATTGTGTGAAGATTGCCCAACAAGTACTATACGCGTTCAGTGATAAAATAAACAAATAATGACCCCAAGGAGGGGAAAACAGTGATTTATTGTGTGGAAGACGAAGCAGGGATTCGTAATATGATGGTCTACACCTTAGAGGCTGCGGGTCTTGAAGCCAAAGGGCTGGAAGATGGCGCTGCACTCTACGATGCCCTCAAAGAGCAGACACCGACCTTAATTATTTTGGATATCATGTTGCCGGATGAGGATGGTATTTCCATTTTGAAAAAGTTGCGTGTACAATCAAGTACCCAGCGTGTGCCGGTGATTATGGCAACTGCTAAGGGCAGCGAGTATGACAAGGTTATTGGCTTGGATTCCGGTGCCGATGATTATCTTGTGAAGCCTTTTGGTATGATGGAAATGGTTTCTCGTGTGCGTGCGGTGTTGCGCCGTGCGGTGCAGGACGAAGAACCTGCCATTCAGCTCGGAGAGTTGATTTTAAATCCAAGTTCTCATGTGGTGTTGGCAAATGGTGAGCAGGTGGATTTAACCTACAAAGAATTTGAAATGCTTTCCATGCTTATGAGTAATCCCGGTCGCGTCTTTACCCGTCAGCAATTCTTGACTTGTATTTGGGATCAAGATTATGATGGCGAAACCCGCACTGTAGACGTTCATATTCGCAATTTGCGTCAGAAACTGGGCGATTGCGGCAACTATATCAACACCGTGCGCGGCGTAGGGTATAGAATGGAGGTTGCTCAGTGAAAAAGCGTGTCTTTTTGACCGTCTTTGGCACAGCGTTGATTACAGTGTTGGTGAGTGTCATGTTGTTGGTGGGTGTAACCTATCAATACATTCACGAAGAAACAAAACATCAAATGAGTGCGCAATTGGATTATCTGGCTGAAATGGTTGAAAGCCAAGGGGAAGACTATCTCCGTGATTTGGATGATTCAAGATATCGCATCACATGGATCGCTGCCGATGGCACGGTCCTTTTTGATAATTGGAGCGATATCAGCAAGATGGAAAATCACAGTAAGCGTCAAGAATTTATCGAGGCGCAAAAGAACGGTATGGCTGAGGTGGAACGTCATTCGGAAACAATGACGGAGCGCTTGATTTATGCCGCAAAGCTGTTGGATGACCGTTCGGTGTTGCGTTTGTCAACGGATGATATTTCACCGGAAGGGGTGCTCTGGCTGTTAGCAAGACCAACCATGCTGCTGTTATTGGGCGTGTTGGTGTTGACTTGGTTTGTAGCCAAGCGTCTTTCTCGCCGCATTGTTGAGCCACTCAATACGATTGATTTGGACAATCCGTTGGCCAATGAGACTTATGATGAGTTAATGCCATTATTATCTCGCATTGAACAGCAGCACCGAGAAATCAGTGACCAATCCATTTTGCTCAATCAACAACGTAATGAATTCCAAATTGTCATTGACAATATGGAAGAAGGGTTGGTGCTTCTCAACAAGGAAGGGCGCATTCTTTTGATGAATCGTAGTGCCACCCATCTTTTGGCGGTGCAGGACGAGGATTATATTGGTAGGGATTTTCTGCTCTTTGGAGATGAGCCAAAGCTGCATAAGCTGTTGAGCAAGGTTTACAATGGCAAAAATTACAGCGTGAGCGTCGAGATGGACAATAAAAACTATGAAATTCATGGGAATCCGGTCTTCTCTGACGACGATATTCAAGGGGTTGTACTCTTCTATATGGATGTAACAGAAAAAATGGAAGCCGAACAGCTTCGCCGTGAATTTAGCGCCAATGTGTCTCACGAACTCAAAACGCCGTTGCATAGTATTTCAGGTTGTGCCGAACTTTTGCTAAATAATATGGTCAAGGAAGCGGATCAGCCGCAATTCTTGCAACAGATTTATGATGAGGCCCAGCACATGGTTGCGCTTGTAGAAAATATTATCAGTATTTCTAAATTGGATGAAACCTCCGAAGAGCTTCCGCTTGAGGAGATTGATTTACTTGCGATGAGTCAGGATGTTGTGAAGCAGCTGATGCCTCATGCAAAGATGAAGGACATTGAATTAGATGTGAGTGGTGAAAACGTCATCATTAAAGGCGTTCACACCCTGATTCATGAAATGGTTTACAATCTTTGCGACAATGCCATCAAGTACAATAAGGAAAATGGCAGTGTGTCTGTCATTGTGACGAAAAACAAGGATGAAGCTGTATTAAAGGTCAAGGATACCGGCATTGGGATTCCGGAGGATCAAGTTGACCGCGTTTTTGAACGCTTCTATCGTGTGGATAAGAGCCATTCTCGTGCCAGCGGCGGTACCGGTTTGGGGCTTTCGATTGTCAAGCATGCCGCCATTCGACACAATGCGACGATTAAAGTCAAAAGTAAGGTTGGCAAGGGGACGACCATTAGTGTACGCTTCCCATTAAAGAAAAAGGCCATTAAAAAGAAATAATCAAAAAAGCCTGTATGGCGCATCCGTGGATGCATGCCATACAGGCTTCTTTCATTTTTGAAGTACGATTAGATTTCGATTTTAGCGCCGAGAAGTTTTACAAATTCACGGCAAATGGCGGTATTACCAGGCCACGCTGGGGAAGTTACGAGGTTTTTATCAACCA
>USCP01000080.1 GCA_900553245.1 uncultured Peptococcaceae bacterium | reverse complement strand
AGTATTTTTTACCGACCCCCAGTTGAACTGGGGGTTTATTTACGCTAAAGCTCCAAAAAAACACCGTTCCTTTCAGAGAAAAGAACGGTGTCGCTTAGATTTTATTTGTAATGTTTGTCTCCACGCATGCGGCTAAAGTCGATGGATAAGGCTTGTTCAACGGCAAGGACGCTGCGATGCGGCATGCATTTGCCGATGGTGTGGAGTAATTGTCCGGTTTTGCAGCTAATGCTGACATCACGGCCTTTGAGGGCTGCTTCAACAGCGGCGTGTGCCACTTTTTCCGGTTTTTCAAAGAAAAAACGTTTGAAAAAGGATGGGGTGCCGCCGGCGCGTTCAAAAAATCCGGTGGCCATTGGATTTGGACAAACACTCACCACTTGCGTGCCTTTGCGCTTCAGCTCTGCATTAAGGGCGCGAGAGAAGGAATGTACAAAGGATTTGCTTGCTGCATACACGGCAAAGTTTGGCTGTGGCAGAAAGGCTGCCACAGATGCAATTTCATAAATCACGCTACCAAGGGCCAAATACGGCAATACCAATTGGGTCACGTCCACCAATGCAGCACAATTTAATTCCACCATGCCTACTTGCTCGGCAAAATCAATATCTGCCACGCTACCGATTTTGCCATAGCCTGCAGCATTCACCACATATTGCACGCGTGGTGCTTCTTCTTTTAAAGTGCGAGCAAACATGGCGCGATCGGCTTCCACGGAGAGGTCAATGGAAAATAAGCGTGCATTCCAAGGAAGGTTAAGTCCCACTTCTTCTAGGCGGTCTTGATGGCGTGCCACGAGCCATACTTCATCAAAATAGTAATCTCGCGCTTGCCATTCATCCAAAAACGCACGCCCTAAGCCGGAGGTTGCCCCAGTTACGATTGCGATTTTCATTTGCTTTCCTCTTCTTCCTTTTTGATGTGTGCCAGCATTTGCTGTTTAGCAATTTCCTTTCTAAAGAGTAATTGCACACCCTTGTAGACGACAGGAAGCCCCAATACAGTTGCGACCGCAATCGCCAATACAGGCGCTCCGGTAACCGCAAGAACACCGTAACTCACAAGACCGGTCGCAAGCAAGAGCGGTACACTGAGTTTCGCCACAGCGCGGCTAATAAGCTTGCACTTATCGCTCTTTTTGCCGAGAAGATGAAGCCCACCCACCATGCAAGCACTGTTAAATGCCATGATTGCACATTGGGTTGGAACAGCAGGCCATGCCTTGTCGCGTACGATAATTTTTGCGACATGTCCACTTACGAGCACATTTGCCGCGCCCAAAAGGAGGGCAACAAGGGCTTCCGGCTTATTAAAGAGGGTAAAGAAGCCTTGCATGCCCTTTTGCTTTGGTGGCACCCAACCGGTGAGCCCTTTCTTGGTAACAATAAAGGATTTCTTGCCTAGATCGGCCATCGGGGTGTCAGACAAGGAATCAGAGTATACACATTCTACTTCTTCAGGGTCATAGCCTGCAGCGAGGAAGCGGCGTACCTTTTCTTCCCCATAGCAGTTTTCGCCGATAAATTCCCCGGTTTCCGGATTGACATTACTTGCAATAATGTGGGTAATCCCTAAACGATAGCACAACGGTGCCACAATAAAATATGGGGAGGCGGAGATGACTACGTCATCATGGCGCGCTTGGCCCGGATAATAACGGCAGAGGTTGTAGTCATGCTTATCCCAGAATTTTTCAACCTCATCATGAATGTCCGGCACTGCCTTAAACATGCTAAAATAGCGTTCCTTAAACTCCGTTTTATCAAGCTTGCCACTCATATACCCTGCCAAAGCTGCCAATTGCTTTGGTAAATACAGCAAGGTACGTGGGTGATGAAGATACAGGTAAATGCAAAAATCTCTGGTACTGTCGCTATTGTAAATGGTTTCATCAAAATCATAAAGATTCATGGGGGGTTGTCGCTCCTTCCGTTTCTTCTCTCAGTCCATCCAACTCTTCTTGTGTCAATAATCGCCATTCTCCCGGCGCAAGTGTCTCATCTAGGGTGAGGGAGGCAATTGCTACACGACGTAGCGCCGTCACCACACCACCCACCTCGTGCATCATACGTTTCACTTGATGGAATTTTCCTTCGCTGATGGAAAGGCGTGCATGCCCTTCTTCAAGCACTTCTAAAACCGCAGGGGCCGTGGTAAAATCGCCCAAATCAATGCCTTGGGCCAAGCGTGCCACCGCATCCGCTGCAAGGGTTTCTTCGTATATAATATCATAGGTTTTCATGATTCGACTTTTTGGTCGCATCAATCGATGGGCAAGGGCGCCATCGTTGGTAAGTAGCAAAAGCCCTGTGGTATCTTTATCAAGGCGCCCCACCGGCACCACCTGCATCCGTGCAAAGCGTTCCGGCAATAAATCCATCACCGTTTTGTCGCGGGCATCCTTGGTTGCGGTAATAACGCCTGGCGGCTTATTGAGCATCAGCCAAACAGTGGGCGCATAATCAAGCACCTCACCATCCACCGTCACAAGGCTTTGTGTCGACACGGATTGTGCTCCCTGCTTCACCACTGCGCCATCCACTGTCACGCGCTGCTTTTTAAGCAAGCGGTCGATGTCCTTACGACTGCCAAAGCCTAGGTCATGCAAATATCGGTCTAAACGCATGCGCCCCTCCTTCATGACTCGTCTGCTTCTACAGTCTTACCTGCTTCATGTACGACACGGATTTTTTCAATGTGCCCCTTATTCACTTCTTCAACGGTAAGCACAAACGGTGGCGCCACCACCGATTCACCCGGACTTGCCATGTGTTCTAAGAGGTCAATCACCCAGCCACCCAACGAGGAGGCTTCGATATCATCCTCATAGTCCTCAAAATCCAAGCCAAAGAATTCAAAGAAATCATCAATATCCATGCTTGCATCCATCTGGTACACATTCGGTGCCACCACAACCACCATGGCATCATCCAGTTGATCGTGTTCGTCCCAAATGTCACCGACAAGCTCTTCTAAAATATCCTCGAGGGTCACAATGCCTGCGGTGCCACCGTATTCATCAGTAATAATCGCCATGTGGGATTGGGTCTTTTGCAAGGTTAGAAGCAACTTTGACGCCTTTGTCTGCATAAAGACAAAACCCACCGGCTGAATCAAGGAAAGGTATTCTCTCAATTCACCGTCAAGCATGGTATTAAACACATCTTTTAAATGCAGCACCCCGATAATATTGTCGATGTTATCATGGTACACCGGCAAACGCGAATAGCCGGTATTGGCAAAAACATCCAACACATCGCGTACATCCATCTCATCATCAATGGCCACGACTTTCACGCGTGGGCGCAGGATGTCTCTCACCGTCAGTTCTTCAAAGTTAATCGCCGAACGAATCAAATCACTTTCGTGAGATTCGAGGCCACCCCCAATTTCCGCTTCATCGAGCATATTCAAAAGCTCTTCTTCCACGTATTCATCTTCAATATCCTCACCGGCACGATCAATAATAATATGCCCACTTCGGCAAAGAATGAAAGTCAGCGGTTTAAACAAAGTCACCAACACACGCAGCGCCCCAGCCACACGGCAGAACATGCGGTTTTCATAATGCTGAGCAATCATGCGTGGAATCATTTCGCCCACCAATAGCACCGACAAGAACAATATCAAAATGCCAATCAAAATGCCTTCTTGGGAATAATATTCAATAAAATAGATGGTCCCTAAGACAATCGCCGCCAGGTTAACAATGGTGTCACCGATATTGATGGTTGTCAGCACAATATTGGTATCATCCAACATTTCCACGGCTTTTGCAGCTTTTTTATTGCCTTCCTCCGCCCAATGACGCAACGTCACAGGACTTGCCATCATGAAAGACATTTCAGCGACCGAAAAAAACGCCGAACAAAGAATCAGCGCAAAGACACCGATGCTAAAAATAGCATGCTCCATGGTCTCTTTTCCTCCCTTTCCTTTGTGCTAGTTTCTACGGCCTTGAGTGAGCGGACAAGTTTCATGAACAAGATGTTCATCCTGCAATAAGTCATCCAACGCAATGCTGTTTAAATAATCCTCTATCAGGCAATCGAGTTTTTCCCACACCGGCAAGGTTTGGCAGGTATCGCGATTTGGGCAGGAATTGGTGTCGCCCTCCAAGCATGCCACCGGCGCCAAAGAGCCTTCCATTACACGAAGGATTTCGCCCACACTCACATCGCTCGGCGCACAATTTAATTGATAGCCACCATTGTTGCCGCGAAAGCTGGTGACAAAGCCTGCTTTTAAAAGCGGGGTCATGATTTGTTCCAGATATTTAATCGTAATATTTTGTCGTTGAGAAATTTCACGCAACGGAATGTGTTTGTCCAAACTGTAGGTGGCCAAATCAATCATTACACGAAGTCCATAGCGTCCTTTGGTAGAAATTTTCATTATCTACTCCCCCAAATTCAGAATGTTTCTTATAGTATCTCTAGTATAACACACTGACTTACTAAAATGGTAAATAATCCTCCCGTGTTGTAGGAATAAAACATTTTATAACCAGCCACCTTGCACCAATTCTGTGGGCTCGCTATAATGATATACTAGATGAATCAATAAAGGAGAGCATATTATGAGCGGCAAAGCCTATTGTTTGACCCAACGTCGCCTCACCGACGACCATTACCTCGCCATCGCTCTGCGCGAAGCACGAGACATGCATAAACCACCTATCACTCTTTCAAACGCTTGGAAGCATTCCCAAAGCCATGACCAAGAGGAACTTTTGGGAGAAATTTTTCAATGGCTCGAACGCGAAGCCGAAATGGGCGATTATGTGGTTTTAGACGGTGACGCTGCCTATGTCAAAGCCATTGCGGCGTATGCAAAGGAACATCGTTTGGTACCGGTCCGCGCTATTTGGGAACCGGAAGCAGCCATTCGCGATCTTTAATCGACACAAACGCGCTTTCTGCGATGCAGAAAACGCGTTTTTTCTTATTTTTTGCAAAAACTTATTGACAATGTTCCCCTACACGCTTATAATAAATCATGCAGTTGTGAGTTGGACCGTTAGCTCAGCTGGTAGAGCACGCGACTCTTAATCGTGTTGTCCAGGGTTCGATCCCCTGACGGTCCATGAACCGATGCCTTTTGGTATCGGTTCTTTTTTTATGCAGACAATACTACGTCATCAAAATATACAGCAGAAAATCGTCTTATCGCTGCACCTTTCTATTGACAAAATATGCACACAGTCGTATAATAAATCTTGCAGTTATGAGTTGGACCGTTAGCTCAGCTGGTAGAGCACGCGACTCTTAATCGTGTTGTCCAGGGTTCGATCCCCTGACGGTCCATGAACCGATGCCTTTTGGTATCGGTTCTTTTTTTATGCCACTGCACACCAACGCCACAGCTCTTTCTTGCCGCGCGCTCAAAGACTTGAAAAAAGCCCCACCCCGTGATAGGATGACCGTAGGGTCACACTCGGCCCTTTTGACGCACTGTCAAGGATTCTAGCTGTATCTACTGACAACCATTCGGGAATCCGTCTTTGACCGATTCCCTTTTTTAATGCCCTCAGGGCCTTGATATCATCCTTTGGAGGTAATGTCATGGACATCCAACAAATTGAAAATTATATTTTAAAGAATGGTCTTTCGGAGGTGCTTGCCCACGAAGATTTAATTCACTTTGTCCGTCATCAGCTACACGATTTCGGGCGCCTCATGGCCTTTTATCGTTGCGCCATGATGGAGGTTGAAACCAAGTTCAACGTCATTAGCGAAGACTTCACCTATCAATATGAACGCAATCCCATCGAAAACATCAAATCCCGTCTCAAAGAGCCTGCCAGTATTTTTTCCAAGCTCAAACGTCGCGAGCAGCCTTTGACGGTGGAGTCCATTGAGGAAAATCTCTTTGACGTCGCCGGTGTGCGCGTGGTCTGTTCCTTTGTGGATGACGTCTATCAAATTGCCGAAGCCCTGCTCAGCCAAGACGACGTGGTTTTGATTGAACGCAAGGATTATATCCAAAATCCAAAGCCAAACGGCTATCGCAGCCTGCATCTGATTGTGGCCGTACCGATTTTCCTCACCAACCAAAAGAAAATGATGAATGTGGAAATTCAGTTGCGTACCATCGCCATGGATTTTTGGGCGAGCCTCGAGCACCAACTGCGCTATAAAAAAGAAAACGTCATGACCCCCGATATGGAGATGGATCTCAAAACCTGTGCCGAGGTCAGCAGCCATCTGGACGTGCTAATGAACGATCTTTGCCAAAAAATTGCCAGTACCAACGGCTCGAGCCGACCACTTCCGCCCGAAGTAAATAAATAGTTTCAAAAAAAGCGTGCTTTTCTATCCAAGAAAGGTACGCTTTTTTATGTTTCCCTCTTGACAGCAGCCATTCCTGTGTTACTATAAAAGTACGATATATATAAAATTTTTACATATAGATTTTTACAACCCATTGTCTCTCGAAAGGAGGTCGCCCCATGTACTACCCTCTCTCAGCACTGTTGATTGAGTGTCTCATCCTCTCCATCGTTAAAAATAGAGATTCCTATGGCTACGATATCAGTCAAACCATCAAGACCGTTGCCAGCATCAAAGAATCCACCCTCTACCCGATCCTAAAAAAACTGACATCCGACGGCTACCTCACCACCTATACGGAAACCGTCAATAACCGCGCCCGCAAATACTACGCCATCACCGACTTGGGACGCGCACACTTAGACTATCTTGAAAAGGAATGGCAGGAATACCGCAACGCCATCGACGCCATCATCAAAGGAGGTTCCCATCATGACTAAGGAAAGCTATCTTGCCGAATTGGCCCACCATCTCAAAAAGCTGCCAAAGGACGATTATCAAAACGCCATGGCCTACTACACGGAGTATTTTGAGGAAGCAGGGCCTGAAAACGAAGCTCAGGTCATTGAAGAATTAGGCACGCCCAAGGAGGTCGCTACCGAATTGGTGCAAGCACTTTTGCAGGGTAATGCTGAATCCGCAGCACCAGACCTTAAGCATCACTCTCCTTGGGCTATTTTCGGCATCGCTATGGCAGCCTTGCTTCTTTCACCGCTTGGACTTGCCGGATTGTGCCTCGGCATCGGACTGATGATTGCCGCTTTCTGTTTAATTGGCGCATTGATTGTCAGCACTGTAGTGGCGGAATTTGGCTTGATTGTACAAGGCGGACAATTTATTGTCCAAGGTATTGGCCTACTGACAAATGCCTTCGGTTCGGGGCTCATGCTCATCGGTGCCGGTCTTTTGGGCATTGGTATCGCTCTTCTTATTGCTATTTTATGTTTCTATCTTTGCAAGTGGATTGCCCTCGGTTTCAGCAAGCTCATCACCCGCATCACTCAAAAAAGAGGTGTTTAATATGAAAAAATCCATCAAAGTGCTTCTTTCCATTGCCTTCATTCTTTGTGCCGTTGGTGCACTGTTGATTGGCTTTGGCATAGAAAAGGACGGTCGTGAAGACCTGAGAGAAAATGTCAGCAACGCCCACACCTACAGCCAAGAAAAAACGCCTTTGGACGGCGATATCACCGAGCTCGAAGTTGATTTTAATTTTGCAAACCTGATGATTAAACCATCTGACGATGACCGCTATCACCTCGCCTACCACATCGATAGCGCAAGCGAAACGAACCCCTTCTCCTATGACATTGAAAACGGCTGCCTTCATCTTCAGGAAGCCGACAGCGACGCCCTTTACTACAAACGCAACGCCGTTGACTTACTCTCCTTTATTTTAGAAGCCGACGATGAAAACGCCATCGAAAATGCCGACAGCACGGTTACCCTCTATGTGCCGAAGGATACTCTTCAATCCCTTGATTTACAAATGGAGTATGGCGACTTGACCCTCAATGATTGCACGTTAAACAGCATCAAGGGACACTTGGCTTACGGCGACCTTTATCTGACCAATGCTGAGTGGACCGCTGCTTCCTTTGGATTGGAATATGGGGATGTCGACGGCACCAGCCTTCGTTGCACCGGTCTCACTCAGTTGACCGCCGACTACGGGGATGTCACCTTGGTGCAGACGACAATTCCGGACACCAACACGATTCAAATCGCCACCGAATTTGGCGAAGTCACTGTCAATCCGGTTTTCGGCGGTACCCTTACCCAATCCGAAGATCTCGACAATACACGTTATGAACGTCTCGGCGGCACCGATGCGCACCTCCTCTCCATCAAAACCGAATACGGCGATATTGTCTTGCAATAATCATCCTTGCGCACTCAAAAAGGCGTGCCCTTCCATTCAAGAAGGGCACGCCTTTTTTGTATGTTAATCATTTTTAGTGAGGGTCTTTTGTACCGCTGCAAGCCAGCCTTCGTACTAGCGCCCGCGGGTGTCCTCGTCCATGGCCGGTTCATAAATGTGGTCCATGGCGTGAGACGCTCGCACCTCAGCTTCATCCTTCCAGAAGCCGACGGTAAGACCGGCGAGAAGGGCCGCACCAAGGGCGGTACTTTCGACATTTTTCGGACGTTCCACACGGCGGTTCAAAATATCTGACTGGAATTGAATGAGGAAGCCGTTTTTGGAGGGA
>USCP01000079.1 GCA_900553245.1 uncultured Peptococcaceae bacterium | reverse complement strand
AACTAAAGCAGCTGACGAACCGTGCTGCTCTTTCGACTGCGGACGGTCAAGGGGTGCTTTTGGCAGGTAAAATTTTACACACACCGTTTCCGGCGCGTGTGACAGGGATTGAATTGGCGGAAGCCCTCTGTCGTGAAAGCGGAAAGCGCAATCTCAGTTTGTATTTCTTGGGTTCAAAGCCGGGCGTGGTTGATGAAGCGATGCAAAAAATGCGTGCCCAATATCCGGATGTCAAGATTTGTGGAAGCCATCATGGTTATTTTCGTGACGAAGGGCCACAAAAGGTTGTGGCAGATATTAAGGCCTGCAAGCCGGACATTCTCCTTGTGGGGATGGGCTCTCCGGCGCAGGAGCTTTTTATACGTGACCACTTGGCGGAATGTGGCGCTGCAGTTGGCATGGGGGTCGGCGGGAGCTTTGACGTGCTTTCCGGTCGTGTAGAACGTGCGCCCCAACTCTTTATTCGTTTAAAGCTGGAATGGCTTTATCGTATTGCCACCGACCGTAAGCGTTGGAAACGTTCCTTGGCATTGCCACGCTTTGTATTGAAGGTCTTTGCGCAACGTGCCGGGAAAAAATATTAAGGCGAATATTTAGCCAATGTAAAAAACGGTCGTTAAAAACATAAAAAAAGACTGTCATTATCATAAGAATTCCTCATTCATGCGTCAACCGTGCGGTTTATGTGACTTTACAAGAACTTTACATTCAGTTAACTTAAATGATGTTGAACACTGTAAAGGGATTGTGTTATGCTCAATAAAGTAAGTTCGAGAAGGATGCGATTTTGAAAGGATGAAAACCGGTCTATTATGAATGAGACAGTAGAAATTATTTTTGGGCTTTTAGGGGGGCTCGCAATCTTCCTTTACGGGATGAATTTGATGAGCGATAGCCTACAAAAGGTTGCCGGCGAGAAAATGCGCACAATTTTGGGGATGCTTACCAAAAACCCACTTTTGGGCGTGTTATCCGGGGCGTTGGTAACCGCTGTATTGCAAAGTAGTTCTGCAACCACTGTTATGGCGATTGGCTTTGTTAGTGCGGGGCTTATGAAGCTGCCACAAGCCATTTCCATTATCTTTGGGGCAAACATTGGGACCACCATTACCGCCCAACTCATTGCCTTCAAGTTGAGTGACTACATCTACGTTATTATCTTTATTGGTTTTGCGATGTACTTCTTTGCAAAACAAGAACGTTTGAAGAATATCGGTGCGACCGTCTTTGGTTTCGGTTTGCTTTTTGACGGGATTGAAATCATGGGCAGCGTGATGAAGCCACTCGCAACCAGCCCGATATTTACCAATATGATTGAACAAGTGGCAAACATGCCTGTATTGGGCGTACTCGTTGGGGCTGGGATGACCCTCGTGGTACAAAGCTCCAGTGCGACCATTGCCGTGCTCCAGAACGTGGCATCCACTGCCGGTCCTGACGGCGTCACCAGTATCATCGGTTTGGCCGGTGCAATTCCAATCTTAATTGGGGATAACATCGGTACCACCATCACTGCGGTGTTGGCATCCGTTGGTCAAAGCATCAACGCGAAGCGTACCGCTGCGGCTCACTGTATCTTTAACCTCAGTGGGGCATTGATCTTTATTTGGTTTATTAAGCCGTATGCGGCATTCATTCAAGCCATTTCCAGCCATGGGCCGGAAGTAGAAGTGATTTCTCGTCAAATCGCCAATGCTCATACCTGCTTTAATATTACAATGACATTGATTTGGACACCGTTGATTTTCCTCATGGTGAAGATTGTTACCACCTTGATCAAAGGCGAAGACGAAGTCAGTGCACTTGCAATGAGTGAACCTCGTTTCCTCGATAAAATACGGCTTAATCAACCAATGGCTGCATTGGAACTTGCTGCCAATGAAACCATTCGCGTGACCGATATGGTTGGCGATATGATGAACCATGTGGTTGAAAGCACACCAAAGAACTTGCGCGATGTATGCGGTGAATTGTCTTATGCATCCGAGCAGGTGGTTAGCCTAGCACGAACGATTCAGGATTATCTGTCTGGGATTCTCTCTACCGGGAATGTGTATGAAAAGCAGGCGGAACGTATCACTGGGATGATTTTCATTGTTGATACTTTAAGTCGTATTAGTGAACATATTGGGATTGCTTGTAAGAATATTTATGAGGTACAGGGGAGTAAGGACAAGTATTCTAAAGTGGCGGTGAATGGTATTCATGATTTTGCAAAGAAGCTTTTAGATATTTATGATGTTTGTATTGATGCTTTGGTAAGTGACGGATCTATTGATCTCAAACGATTGGAGCGTCAACGTGCAGACATCATTGATCTCAAGGATGATTTGTTTAAGGCACATATGAAGCGTGTGCATAAGGGAAAATGTGAAGCTCAGTTAACCAGTTATTACGGTGAACTTTTACAAAGTTTGGAATATATTGGTACTTGTTGCATCGATCTTGCGGATTTAGTTGAAGAACAACATACTATTCGTTTGGACGTGAAGCGAGATATTACTGAAGACGATATTGTTGAAGTATCATTGTAATTTAAAAAACGACGACCGGTGGGTCGTCGTTTTTTGTGATAGGAAAAAGTCGTGTAATTGATATAGAAAATGCGTCGCTACAAGTTGTAGTGACGTATTTTTAGTTTTAGGGACGCCAGGTAGAGGGGGCGAAGAGCAAGATGAGCGGTAAAATTTCCAAACGCCCCGCAATCATTGCAAAGGAAAAGACACATTTGGAAAAATCGCTGAATGCGGCAAAGTTGCCCTTTGGTCCGACGGCGCCGAGCCCGGGGCCAATGTTGTTAAATGTTGCCGCTACAGAACTAAAGGTGGTGGTGAAGTCGAGATTTTCAAAAGAAATCAAGAGCACCAAGATGATAAAGGTAAAGACGTATAAGAGAAAATAGAGAGCAATGTCGTTTTGTACGCGTTCATTGAGAGATTTTTTTTCGTACATTACAACTGTAATTCGTTTTGGATTGATGGCTTTTTGGAATTTTTTGAAGATAAGTTTGACTAATGCCACGATACGACTAACCTTGAGCCCACCGGCAGTAGAACCGGCACAGCCACCTATAAACATGAGCAGAAGTAAAATGAGTTGGCTAAAGAGTGGCCACAGAGTAAAGTCTACTGTTCCAAATCCTGTTGTTGTGATGATGGTGGATACAGAAAAAAGTGCATTTTTCATACATGTAAAGAGATCTCCACTGTAGAGGTGGAAAGTTGAAAATACAAGTCCTAAAATAGCAAAGGTGACAATGCCAAGATACCATCGTAATTCTTCACTTTTAAAGAAAATGGAGGGACGCCCGCGTAAGGCAAAGAAATAAATATTAAAGTTGACCCCAAAAATAAGCATGCCGACAGATAGAATCAGTTCAATCGGCACCGATTGGAAATGCGCTACGGAATCGTTGTAGTTACTGAATCCGCCAGTGCCGGCTGTTCCAAAAGCATGAATCATGGCATCAAAAGGCGTCATACCGGCGACAATGAGAATGATGACCAAGACTACGGTGAGGATGGCATATAGAACATAGAATACACGGGCAACTTCGCGCACACGGCTCATGACCTTTTCGAAGGTCGGGCCGGGCATTTCTGTTTTCATGAGGTGAATACTTTCACTGCTAGAGCCCGGAATGAGGGCGATGGCAAAAACTAATACCCCCATTCCACCGATAAAGTGACTGAAACTGCGCCAAAAAAGTAAAGAATTTGGTAAGGCTTCGACATCGGTTAAAATACTGGAGCCTGTTGTGGTAAATCCGGAGGCGCTTTCAAAAAAAGCATCAACAAGTGATGGAATCGCATCCGAAAAGACGAATGGCAGGGCTCCGAAAAATACTGTAAAAAGCCAAGACAGGCTGGTGATGGTAATTGCTTCGCGTACGTAGATGGATTTATTTTTAGGACTTTTGAAAGCAAAGAGCCCACCGCAAAAGAGTGTAATGACCATAGCTTTTGTGAGTGGTCCCAGTGTTTCCCAGCCTTCTTGATAGTAAAATGCTACTATGATTGGCAAGATCATAAGAACTCCAATCATAAAGATTACTCGACCTGTAACAGTAAGAACCATTTGGCGATTCATAGCTTCACTCCTTTTCAAGAATGTCGTCGATAGAGCGCAGGGAGTGATCGGTGGTGGTAACAATGATAATGTCACCGGCATGAAGCTTATCTTTCCCGCTTGGGAAAAGGTGAACGCCGGTGTGCATGATAGCGGCAATGAGAACATTGTTTTTTATTGGTAAATCGCGGAGTTCTTTTTCAACTATTTTGGAACCGTTTGGCACTAAGAATTGAAGCGCTTCCACTTGATTATCAACTAAGCGAAAGAGTGCTTCGACGTCGCGACCGCGTGCATCATCCACTGCTCGCGTTAAGCGTACGATGGTATCAGCAATGAGTTTGCCCGGCGTGATAATGGCTTTTAATCGATCTTCACCAAGAATTTCTAATAACTGGGTACGATTGACTTTAGTAATATAGCGCTTTAGACCGCGCTTATGGGCGTACATTGCAATTAAGATGTTTTCTTCGTCAATACCGGTTAATGCAATTAAACAATCATAACTGGTTAAGCCTTCTTCCTCGAGGTGGCGATAGTTGCTACCATCGGCAAGTACGATTTCTGCTTCCGGATGACGCTGAGCAAGTGCTTCGGCTTTTTGACGATTGATTTCAAGAACTTTTACATGATAGCGTGTTTGTGTTTTTTGCATTTCGTCTAAAAGATAGTGGGTAAGCCGTCCACCGCCGATAATCATTACTGAACGAATTTTCTTTTTGTGACAACCCATTTTATCACGGCGAAAGAAATCTTGGATTTCATCGGCAGGTCCCCTAATATGAAGAATATCACCGCTTTGTAGTACGAAATCACCTTTTGGAATCATTGCTTTTCCTTTGCGCTCTACAATACAGACTAAGATATGTTCTTTGAATTGTTGTTGAAATTCAGTTAAGGAAAGGCCAACAAAAGGATGAGAATCGGGAAGAGGATATTCAACGATGTTCACACGACCACGGAGAAAGGATTCAATTTGCGCAGTTGAGGGAAATCGTAATAAGCTCATTATTTGATGTGCAGATTCTTTTTCGGGATTGATAATAGCATCAATCCCTACGCTTTTACGCATAAATTCTTGATGTGTCATGTATTCATGTTCACGTACTCGAGCGATAGTATATTTTGCACCCATGCGTTTTGCAAAAATACAAGCAATCATGTTGATTTCGTCATGCGCCGTCACCGCGATAAATACATCGCACTGATCGGCACCGGCGCTCATGAGGGTGTCATATTCCACACCGCTTCCGACAATCCCGGAAACGTCGGTTGAGTTGATGACCGCATCGAGAACATCTTGGCTTTTTTCAATGACAACCACATCGTGGGTATCGACCAATTCACGGCAGATAATGCTACCGATTTTGCCAACCCCAACAATCACCACATGCATGATGTGATACCTCCTTCATGCGACGGACTGACGCCGCTGTTAGTGCTGATGTCTCAGCGTACAAACCATACTACTAAAGTTGGGAGATTGCAAGGGGCAAAGCATGATTTTACAAAAAAAGCACCATCCGTCACAGATGGTGCGTAGAAAAATCATTCGTTGGCTAAATGCTCGTAGAAATTTTCGATTTGTTGAACGATGTCCGCCTCGACATCCGAAAGTGCCAGGTCCATTGGATAGGTCAGGTAATGGACAAGGTTTACCGGTGAGTCGGTGAGGGGGACGGTTTTTAAAAGACCGCTGGTGAAAAGGGGATGGTTGCGTGCGGCCAAAAGGCTCGTAAAGCCGATATTGTCGTTGGAATAGACACATTGATAGAGGCTGTTGGCATCATCAAAAACAAGGTTTTTCGGCACGTCGCTCCAACGGGTTTGTGCCTTGATAAAGCCGGGATCGGTTAAGTCGCGTGGCAGGGAAATCGGTACCTGCGTTGGCAGATGGCTAAGGCGAATCGAGGAGAGGCTTTGGAAGGCCCCGCCGCTTTTGACACACAAACAAAGATTGTCGTTATACTGCGGCATCAGGCGCAAATTCAAGCTGCTTGCATATTCACGGTGGCGACTCAGATTAAAGTCCAAGGCGGCAGAAAGCCCGATGGACGCACGGTTATCGGTGAGGTCATGTAACACGTCGCTCATTAAGCCCTGGCGCATGGTGAAGGTGACCTCCGGAAACATCGCGCGGGTATGAAAGAGTGCGTCGTTTAAGATGGTGCCGGTAAAATAGGTGGCTTCCAAATAGACGTTTAGGTTGACGGTGGTTGCCATCCCAGCTTTTTTCTTAATGTCATAATAGTCATCGACGGTCTTTTCCACCAAGGGAAGAATTTCGCGGCCGAATGCGGTCAAATCCATCCCACGGCGTGTACGGCGAAAAAGTGGGCGTCCCACTTCTTTTTCCAGTCCGGCAATGGCTGCGGAAAGGGTTGGCTGACCGACGTTGATTTTATTTGCGGTAAGGGAAAGGGAGCCGTAGTTGGCAACGTGAAGAAAATATTCTAACTGCTCAATACGCATAGGAAACCTCCTTAGCTAAGGTAATCTTGTCTTCCCATTATAAAGTGCGCCATAAAGGCCTGTCAATCAAGGGTCGTACTGATTAAGCATATTTGTGGGCTTGAAAGTTGGGACAGACACGTCTAAAATGAAAAAGATTCATTTAGAAAATGGGAAGAGGAGGACAATACCGTGATTCAGGCATTGGACGTGTTTCGTGAAATCAGCTTTCTGGGCGTGAGCCTGCGTCTTGTGATGGCCATGATTTGCGGCGGGCTGATTGGCCTCAGCCGTGAACGCATGCGTCGTCCGAAAGGTCTTGCGGGCTTTCGGACGTATATGTTGGTATGTGTGGGGGCAGCGCTCACCATCATCATCAGTCAATACGAATATATCATGCTCACCACCGAATGGCGGGCTGCTAGTGAAAGCCTTGGGATTAGTACCGATGTGTCCCGTCTTGGCGCGCAGGTTATCAACGGGATTGGCTTTTTAGGGGCAGGGACCATCTTGGTCACCAGTGACGATAAGATTAAAGGGCTTACTACTGCCGCAGGACTTTGGGCTTCCGCGTGTATGGGGCTTGCCATCGGCGCTGGGTTTTATGAATGTGCCGTGTTGGCGGTTGCGTTAATTTATTTAGCGATGTATTTATTTGGAAATTTAAAGACAAAGCTCCTTGATTTGTCAAAGGTGGCCAGTCTGTGTGTAGAAGTGGAGAATATGACCGACATTGGGGATGTGATTGTTTCCATACGTTCTCAAGGGGCCGATATTATGGAAATGAATTTGCCGAACGGTGGGATGATACCTCGTAAGAAACCGGAGATAGAGTTGGTCATCGAATTGCCACAGCAAACCTCACTCACCACCATCATGGCAGCAGTGGCGCGTTTAGACCATGTCAGTCACGTGCATGAAAGTTAAAAGGAGGGACAAGGATGTTAGATATTTTTGAAGGATTGAGACAGTTGTCCCTGGCTACAGTGGCACTGCGCATGTTTTTGGCAGTTATTTGTGGAGGGATTATCGGCATTGAGCGTACCATGTCCCGCCATACCGCCGGTTTCCGTACCCATATTCTTGTTTGCTTGGGGGCGTCCTTGACCACCCTCACTAGCCAATATTTATTTCTCTATATGGGCTATTTTACCGATATCAGCCGTTTAGGGGCGCAGGTTATTGCAGGGATCGGTTTTTTAGGGGCAGGGACCATCATTACCAGTAAGCAACGTGTACGCGGGCTTACCACCGCAGCGGGACTATGGACCTCCGCCATCATTGGCTTGGCCATTGGGGCAGGGTTTTACGAAGGCGCCATCCTGGCGACCTTCTTGGTTGAAGTGGCAGTAACGGTCTTTTTGCGTCTGGAACATTTTGTAGTGGCAAAGACCTCCAATGTGCACGTGTTTTTGGAATACACCAACCCGGATGTAGTGGATAAGGTCATCTTGTATTGCCGTCGCAAAAATATCGATATTATGAACCTTGAAATCACTCGTCCGAAAGCCCCACAGACCATGGTGGTGGCGCTTTTGTCGTTGCGATTGTCAAAGGGGCTGGTGGCAGAGAATGTATTGAGTGCCTTGCGCGAAATTGATGACGTTGTTGTGGCAGAACGTTTCTAAAAGCGGTAATAAAAACACTCTCAGCCTATTAAGGTGACATAAATGGACAGTATAAAGGTGTCGCTTTTGTTTTTTTGAAGGGATAAACTAAATTTTTGTGAAATATGCTTGCAAAGGGCATATTATTGTGATATGATTTAATCACAGTAAGAGATATCAAATAAGAGATTAATATATCGAAAGTGAGGAATTTTATTATGGAAAAATTCGTATGTGAACTTTGTGGCTATGTATATGACCCAGCTGTTGGCGATCCAGACAACGGTGTTGCTGCTGGTACCGCTTTCGCTGACATCCCAGAAGATTGGGGTTGCCCACTCTGCGGCGCTGGCAAAGGCGATTTCGTAGCTGAATAATTTATAACTGAATACTCAAAAGCCGTTCCTGAGGGAACGGCTTTCAGACTGTCGAAAAAGGTCGCCGAAAGGCGGCCTTTTTCTTATATAATAGATAT
>USCP01000078.1 GCA_900553245.1 uncultured Peptococcaceae bacterium | reverse complement strand
GTAGTGCTGTGGGGTGGGGGTGAGGCGCCCTTCCATATCGGCGATATAGGCACCGACGACGCTGTTTCGAATGAGGCGGCCGTAGCGATTCACAGCATAGAGGACGCCGGAAATATTATGTGTGCCTCAAGCTGTCGTAATCAAGCCCGTCCCAGGATTCGCTTGCCATGGCACCACTTGCTGCGTGAGGCACAGTGGCCTCGCAAATGGTGGTGCCCGGCAGACACATCCTTATAAAGCCCTAAGCCAAGCAAAACTTTTGCACGGGCGACATCACCGCTGCGTCCGGTGATACGGTTTAAAATGGCGCAGGCCTCGGCACGAGAAAGACTACGCTCGGGACCAAAGGTACCATCCGGAAAGCCGCTCACCCATCCCAATGCTACGGCTTTGGCAATGGATGGTGCGGCCCAGTGGTCTTGAGGGACATCGGGAAATTGCGCGTTGCCCTGCGCATTGGGCGCAAGATGGACGAGAATGGTCACAAATTCGGCACGGGTAATGGCATCCTGAGGGCGAAAGCGGGGTTCGTTTTCAAGCATCCCCAAGCGCGCTAAGGCGCGTACCGGTTCGGCAAACCAATCACTGTTCTTGATATCGGTAAATGGCACCATGCCGGTGCCGCTTTCGGGGTCAGCCAGCAAGCGATGAATCAAGGATACCGCCTCGGCACGGGACAAAATCTTGCTAGGTTGCATCGTTCCATCGGTAAAGCCTACCATATATTTCACATGCTCAGCAATTAGTGCCGGTGGAAGTGGGGAAGCGGCAGGCGGCTCCTCCGGTTGCGGTGTCGGCGTATCCGGCGTGCTCGGTGGCAGCGGCTCAACCGGTGCGGTTTCCTCTCCGGAAGCATCGATGGTTTCCTCAACAGATGTTGAGGCTTCCGGTGTCACAGTGTCTTCCGTTGTTGCAAGCACATCCTCGGTGGCGAGGGCTGCAGTTGGTCCGGAAAAGACCATGGCGCATAACAGCACCATGGCCCACAAGCGGTGGCGAAATAATTTCATGATGGCCCCTCCTTTTTAAATAACAGGTGTCTTTTTTGTAGTATACGCCATCGCGCGCAATGTATACAACGATAGGGGAATGAAAATCCTCTTCAATAAATAATAGGGAAATCCCCAAACCGTCCCTTGACAATTGTATGAAGTGCACTTATAATTATACGGGTTAGAGTGTTTAATGTACAAGGAGAGATAAATGGCTTTAATTGTAGATTTATCCACACTCAGACATAATCCGGGGCGTCGTCAGCACGAATCCTTACAAACGGATGTGTTGGCAGGTTTAGACGCTGCACTGACCTTGAACGGTCCTGTGACTGTTGAGGCTGATTTTGTCGGAGGTGAACGCATGGTAGAGATGCAGGCGCGTGTTCAAGCCAAGCTTGATACAGTTTGTGATATGTGCCTGGCACCTGTATCTTACACATTAGACTTTGAGATTTCCGAAACGCTCATGAGCGCCCACGATGTGGATGTGCTTTCTGAACACGGCGGAGATCGTGAGGCGTATGAATCCGAAAATTGGATTTATGATGATGTGCATTTGGACTTGAATTATCTCGTGCTAAATGCTATACTAACACAGTTACCACTTCGACATTTATGTCGACCTGATTGTAAGGGCTTGTGTCCACAATGTGGCGCGAATCTTAATGATGGCCCTTGTAATTGTGAAAATACAGAAATAGATCCTCGTTGGGCGGCGCTCATGCAGCTCAAGGATGAATGATGGGGGAGGTGTAATAGATGGGATTACAAAAAAGCAAGCGAGGCAAATCTAGAACTCACAGAAAACGTAGCGCATGGTCCAAGCTCGACTCCGTTCAGTCTATGACCTGCCCTAACTGCCACGAACCAAAGCTTCCACACCACGTGTGCCCTTCTTGCGGTTACTATGATGGCCGTAAAGTTGGTACCAAGGCTGAAGCTGCTGTTACCGCAGAAAACTAATATATTCGAGCGACCGGTCAAGGAGTATCTTGACCGGTTGTCTTATTTTATAGCACTTTTTTAAATGTTCAGCTATTTTAGGAGGAAACGATGTTAGACCAATCGAAAATCCGCAATATTGCTATTATTGCGCACGTTGACCATGGTAAAACAACCCTCGTTGACCAGATGCTGCGCCAGAGTGGTACCTTCCGCGCCAATGAACAGGTTGCAGAACGCGTCATGGATTCCAATGACCTTGAAAGAGAAAAAGGCATCACCATTCTTGCGAAAAATACCTCTATTGATTACGAAGGCCATCGCATCAATATTGTTGATACCCCAGGGCACGCCGACTTTGGCGGTGAAGTAGAACGTATCATGAAAATGGTCGATGGGGTACTCTTGGTAGTAGACGCCTACGAAGGCTGCATGCCACAAACCCGCTTTGTACTCAAAAAAGCATTGGCAGCTCACTTGACTCCAATTGTTGTCATCAACAAGATGGACAAGCCAGCGGCACGCCCAAGTGAAGTTATTGATGAAGTCATCGACCTCTTTATTGACCTCGATGCGTCCGAAGACCAGCTCGACTTCCCTGTGCTTTATGCCAGCGGCGTGAAGGGCATGAGCAGCGATGACCCAGACCAACTCGGCGATACCTTACAGCCTTTGCTCGACGCCATCCTAAAATATATTCCAGCGCCAAAGGGTGACACCGAAGGGGCCCTTCAAGCCCAAATCACCCTCATGGATTACAGCGACTTTGTCGGTAAAATCGCCATTGCTACCATCAATCGCGGTGTGATCCACACCAACGATATGGTATCTATCATGAATCGTGACGGCAAAGTCCGCAATGTGCGTGTGACCAAGCTCTTTGGTTTCAAAGGCCTCAAGCATGTGGACATCGACGAAGCCGGTGTCGGCGAAATCGTTGCCATCTCCGGTCTTGGGGAAATCAACGTTGGGGAAACCATCTGTGCTCAAAATCAACTTGACCCAATGCCATTTATTAGCATCGAAGAGCCAACCCTGGAAATGATGTTCCTCATCAACAACTCTCCGTTTGCCGGCAAAGACGGCGAACCAATCACCAGTCGTAAGCTCCTCGCACGCTTGCAAAAGGAAGCGGAAAGCGACATTGCTCTTCACGTGTATGAAACCGACAGTGCCGATATGTTCCGCGTAGCTGGCCGCGGTGAATTGCACCTTTCTATCTTGATTGAAAAAATGCGCCGCGAAGGCTTGGAATTCCAAGTATCCAGTCCACAGGTTATCATTCGCGAAGAAAACGGCATCAAGATGGAACCTTACGAATACGTCACCTTGGACGTACCGGAAGAATACATGGGCGCCGTTATGGAAAAAATGAGTGCGCGCAAGGGTGAAATGAAACACATGCAAAACCGCAACGGTGAAGTGCGTTTGGAATACCTCATTCCATCCCGTGGCTTGGTCGGCTTCCGCACCCAATTCCTCACCGATACCCGTGGTTACGGCATCATGAATGCCACCTTCGAAGAATACCGCCCATACAGCGGCTATATTGAAGGCCGTCGTACCGGTGCTTTGATTGTATTTGAAACCGGGACCTCCAGCGCCTACGGCCTCTCTGCCGCAGAAGACCGCGGTACCCTCTTTATTGGTGCCGGCGTAGAAGTTTACGAAGGCATGATCATCGGTGAGTCCAACCGTGACCAAGACATCGCCGTCAACGTCTGCAAAGGCAAAAAGCTCACCAATACCCGTTCCGCCGGTAAGGACGACGCCATCCAGCTCAAGAGCCCACGCGACATGTCCATGGAACAATGCATCGCCTTCTTGAACGAAGACGAATACCTCGAAGTCACCCCAGCCACCCTTCGCTTGCGTAAACGCTTCCTCAAAGCGGACGACCGCGCGAAGTATAACAAAAACAAAAAACTCAGCCGTCAACAAGAAGGCTAATTGACTATAAAGCAAACGCTGCTATCCGCAAAAAGGAGAGCAGCGTTTTTCTTGTACGGCCTCACACGTTGTGCTATACTACAAACGAATCAACACGAAAGGGGTGGAAGGATGAAGATCTTTTCCTGCAAATAATTACTGACGCAGCTTCCTATATACGATAGGTGAAGTGTGTCCATTTGCAAGAAAGAGCTTTCATTCCTTTGATGTGGCCCCGTAATCCGTGTACCTATGTGGTGCAGCGGTTTATTTGTGTATATCATCAGAGCTTGCGAGAGACCTTTCTTGCAAGCTCTGTTTTTTTGCGTTTATGCAAAGGAGGAATGATGATGTCACTGATTCGTGTAAACCAGTTAACCTTTAGCCATCCGGGGCAGCTCATGCCCCTTTTTGAAAACGTGAGCCTTGATTTGGATACCGATTGGCGGCTTGGTTTTGTCGGGCGCAACGGGCGCGGCAAGACGACCTTTTTTAAGATTCTCATGGGAGCATATGAAGCCCAAGGCAGCGTCACTGCCAGTGTGGCATTTGATTACTTTCCCTATGAGGTCGCCCATCCCGATTGGCTTACGATTGATGTACTCAATGAGATCACGCCTATGGCTGAGGAATGGCAGATTCGCCGTGAGCTTTCCTTGCTTGGAGTGAACGACGATGTTCTGTGGCGACCTTTTGAAACCCTTTCTCAAGGCGAGCAAACCAAGGTGCTTTTGGCGATGCTCTTTTTGAACGAAGGGCGCTTCCTGCTCATCGATGAGCCGACCAACCATCTAGATGGTCAAGGGCGCAGACTTGTGGCAGACTATCTGCGTCGCAAGAAAGGTTTTATCCTAGTGAGTCACGACCGTACCTTTTTGGACGGCTGCGTGGACCACATCATGGCGCTGAATAAAACCAGCATTGACGTACATCAAGGAGATTTTTCCACATGGTGGGAAAACTTTGAGCGCCGTCAAGCCTTTGAAGAGGCACAAAATGAGCGCTTGCAAAGGGAAGTGAAGAGCCTGACGCAAGCGGCGCGCCGTACAGGAGCTTGGTCAGACAAGGTAGAAGCCAGTAAGTTTGGTCAAGGACCGGTGGACCGTGGCTTCATCGGGCATAAGGCAGAAAAAATGATGAAACGCTCCAAGGCCATTGAAAAACGTCGCGAACGTGCTGTGGAGGAAGCAAAAAGCCTTCTTCAAGATGTGGAAAAATCCGAAGCGCTCAAACTCACACCCCTCCATCATTGGAGGGAGGTGCTGGTGCGTGTGGAAAATGTCGCCATTTGTCACGGTGACAACGTGCGCTTGCCGCCGATTTCTTTGACACTCTCGCGTGGTGAACGCGTCGTCCTTGATGGTGCCAATGGGTGTGGCAAAAGTAGCCTGCTGCACGCCATCATGGGTGAGCACAGTGACTATACCGGCACCATTCGCTTGGCCTCAGGCTTGGTGATTTCCACTGTGCCACAGGGCACCTCTCACCTTAAGGGGAGTCTGCGAGATTACATAGAAGCACAGCACATCGACGCCACCCTGTGCATGACCATGCTCCGCAAGCTCGACTTTGACCGCGCACTTTTTGATCAGCCCATGGAAACCTATTCCGCAGGACAAAAGAAAAAAGTCCTCCTCGCAAAAAGCCTTAGCGAATCTGCCCATCTCTATATCTGGGACGAACCCCTCAACTATATCGACCTCTATTCACGGTTGCAGCTAGAGGAAATGATTCAAACCTACCAACCTACCATGCTCCTTGTCGAGCACGACCAAGCCTTTCGAGAAAACATCGCCACCCGCACCGTGAACCTGTAATGCAACGCCCTTTGTTACGAGAAAGAACAGAGGGCGTTGTTTATGCCGTGATAATGTCGTTTGTGATGGAAATAATCACTGGTGTTCGGACAAGGGTATTATGTTATGATAGGCGTATTAGAGATGTATCGAGGGGAGGAAGAATCATGCGTGTGGCACTCTGTGATGATGAGCGTAGCGTATGTGAAGCGTTGGCGCAGGCCTTGGCGGCGTATGAGATTGAGTCGGATATTTACACCGAAAGCAGGCATTTATTGCAGCACTATATGGACAAGGAGCCCGGCTATCATGCGCTCTTTTTGGATATGGAGATGCCTGAGATGGATGGGATTGCTTTGGCCAATGCCATTCGCACCTATGATGAATGGGTGCCGATTGTTTTTGTGACGAGTCATTCCAAATATATGCAAGAGAGCTTTAAATGCTCACCCTTTCGTTTTCTGCTCAAACCGGTGCAGGCGGAGGACTTAGCGGAAGCGGTGCAGGGATTAAAAAAGAAGGCCTGTGGGGTGCGGCAAGCCATCACAGTGGCGGATCAAAAATCCGCGGTGCGCTTGTATACGGACGAAATCATTTATCTGGAAAGCATGAAGCATCAGCTCTCGTTGGTGACAACCAATGATACCTATATCGTGCGCAAGTCCTTGAGCGAGATGGAAGGCTTGTTGCCGTCCGCGCAATTTGCACGCGTGCATAAATCCTTTATGGTTAACTTGCGATACATCAAATGTATCAAGGACAATCACATTGCCTTGCGTGGTTGCGAAGCATTGCTGCCGGTGGGGCGTGCGTATAAAAAGGCCTTGATGGTGGCAATTACTCATTATGAGGAAAGGAGGATGGGGGTATGAGTATCGCAGAGGTGATGTATGTACTTGTTCTGCTGTGTGAGTCGGGGATGTGTTTTTTGCTTTTTGAGGCTTGGCTTGAGCGTCGTGCGAAGATGCGAGGCTGGATGATTGGCACAGCAGTGCTATTGTTGGCGCTATGCTTTGGCATGATGCAAGGATGGAGCGATGACATCGGTGCGAAGGCAATTGCTATGGTGATGGCTGCCTTTGTGATATCGTTGCTATGCTATCAAGGTGTGTGGTATAAATACCTATTGGCGGTGTTATCTGCTTTTGCGGCGATGGCAGGGTCAGTGCTAATTTCTACGCGCATGGTGATGGGCGTTTTTTATCTTTCTCAGGCGCAGGTGGAAACGATGACATCCTATCATTTGTTAAGTATCATATTGGCGATGGGGCTTGGATTGGCAGTCTGCAATGCCGTGCGTATCAAACGTACCGTTTGTACGACGTCGAGGGATGCGGTTTTTTGGTGGTGGTTTGTAGTATTATTGGCGATTGCAATCATTCTATGCTTTTTGCTTTTTTGGATGTCGGCACAAATTATACCTCTTTCTTTCAATGCCTTGGCGGTGGCAGGCTCGGTTGGTGTATTTTTTAGCGCATTTACTACTATGACGCTCTATGAGCGTTTGGCTAAACAGAAGGAAGCGATTCGTCGACAAGTCCAACGGACGCAGGCGCTGAACAATCAAATCAAGTATTTGGATGAAATGGTTGTGAAGCAACAAGCGTTGCGGCGGTTTAAGCATGATTTGAGTAATCAATTCTTGGTATTGAACGATTATTTAAATCGAAAGGATGTAGACGGTGCACAGGCTTATCTTGGCAGTTTGACCCAAGACTTTGAGACAATGATTCCGTTGGTTGATACAGGAAATGTGGCGTTGGATACCATCCTTACAGCGAAGAAAACCCTTGCTGAGAGCAAGGGCATTGTATTTGATATGAAGGTGCAGGTGCCGGTGGCTCTTGCGGTAGCACCGATGGATGTAGCAGCCATCCTTGGCAATGCCTTAGACAATGCCATTGAAGCCTGTGAACGTATTAGAGAAGGGGCGCGATGGATTGAACTATCTTTGGTGCAGCAAGAATCGGCGCTTCTTTGTAAAATTGTCAATAGCGCACCTCAGGGCACCTTGACCTTGCAGACAACTAAAGACGATGCTATAAATCATGGCTTTGGTTTGGAGAGCATCAAGGCAACCTTGGCAAAATATGATACAATGCCGCTGATTGAACAAGCGGACGGTCGATTTTCTTTGTCCTTTGTGATGTATTGTTAAAGCAGAAAAGCACCCATCAACGGGTGCTTTTTGTCGTTGGTGCCGTGAGTGTGCTGTTTGTGACGGAATGCGAGAGGTGCAACGAAAAGTTGCTATACTATAGAAAAGAAAGTGAAAAAAGCACCGGTGGTGCTTTGAGGGGAACAAAATCCGAAGGAGGAATTATGATGAAAAAGAAAACCATCGCGGTAGTCTTACTCTTGTTGGCGATGCCAACGGCTGCCTTTGCATCGACTTATTATGGCAATCAACAAGAGGTGCAGGCGCTGGAGGCGCGAAACGCGGCCTTGACGGCATATTTGCAAGAAAACGTAGACGCCGCAGCCATCTATGATGAAAACCGGCGTGCCGCATTGATTGACACGTTTTTTGCTAGCCATCCGGAATATAATAATGTGACGGTCAAGCATTGGCGTCATCGTGAGCCGACGGCGATTGAAAAGGCGGCGATTTATCGTGAAACCCTTCAAACCTCGGCAAACGCTGACCAAACCTTAGAAATGGACGTTACCTATTACGACGATGGCTCCTATGTGCTGGGGATATTCACCTCAAGCGGTACCGAGCAATAAGGCTGATTGAAAACAACGCCCTTTGTTTCAAAAAGAAACAGAGGGCGTTATTTTTGTGTAAAGGTGCAAGAAAAGGCGTGCGTGGTAAATTTTAGATATGGTATAATGAAAAAAAGTTATAAACAGTGTGGTTGTAGGTTCGCGAATCCTATGGGCGTTCTAAACAGGCAAAGACCTGCTAAAGAAAGTCAAGCCATAAATCCAAGATTTTTCATCATGAATTC
>USCP01000077.1 GCA_900553245.1 uncultured Peptococcaceae bacterium | reverse complement strand
AGTGTTTCAAAGGGAGATTCGTCAAAATAGGGTGATAGATAATTTTTCATGGAAAAACCTCCTATTTGATAGTTGATCAAGTTGAATCTATTTTAGCACAATTTTTAGTTAAGGTGGTAAATGCCACCTTGATTGAAATCAAATATAGATATAATAAAACAAAATTTAAGGTCGAATAAACAAATAGGAAAGGTTGGTGGAAATAATGTCTACGGAAACGACGAAAAAATTTGATATGAAATATTTTCATTATGCAGTGACCGCAATTTTAATTTTCGGTAGTCAGTTTTTACCGGGTATAGGACCGCTTACTCCAAAAGGATGTGCTGTAGTAGGGACTTTTTTGGGCGCTATTTATGGTTGGACATTTCTTGATATGTTATGGCCAAGCATTATTGGTATGATTGGTTTAGGTTGCGTCATGGGAACGGATGTAGTCTTGGGAGCAAGTTTTGGAAATCCGATTATTCCAATGCTTATTATAGTTCTAGCTATGGTAACGATTTTAACGGATAATGATTTAATTAATGTTATTGCAAAAGCTTTTGTAACAAGTCGATTTACTAAAGGCAAACCTTGGCTAAGGGTTTTTGCTTTATATGTTGGAAGCTTCTTTTGTGCATTAATTAATCCGTTTGTATCAATGATTTTATTTATGGGGATTTTTCTTCAGATTTGCAATAAAGCTGGTATTAAACCATTTTCTCCTTTCCCTGCTGTGATGCTATTGGGATTGGCGCTATCCGTTCAAATTGGGAAAATGGTTTTACCGTTTATAGGAACTGGGCTTACTTTATTAGGTGCTTATGCGATGATTCAAGGAAGCATGCCTAACTTTATTTCATTTATGGCATTTATGGTTCCTATGGGTTTAATGGTTGTTGCTTTATATGTATTAATTTGTAAATTCGTTTTTAGAATTGATGTTAGTGGTATTAAGGATGTCGACCCAAGTATTTTTGGTAAGAAAGAAAAGCTGAATGCCGATCAAAAGAAAGCTGTATTTTTCTTGATATTGTTAATTGTCGTTTTATTGGTACCAAGTCTTTTACCAAAAGAATGGGGCATTAGTATTTTCTTAAATAAAATTACTATGTTTGGTCAAGCAGCGTTGGTTGTATTGTTGTTAATGATTACGAAAAAGAAAGATGGAACCCCATTTTTTACTTTTAATAGTGGTGCTGCCAATGGGATTTCTTGGGATGCAGTATTTATGACATCATTTATTTTAGCGGTATCCATGATTATGAATTCAGATGAAACTGGCATTAAACCTTTATTGTTAATGATGATTGAACCGTTTAAAGTATTGTCACCAATGGTCTTTTTAGTGGTTATTATGTTTATTATTGGTATTATGACAAATATTGCCAATAATATGACATTGGCAACGATATTTCTGCCTCTCGTGCTGATGGTAGCAGGAGATATGGGGATGGAACCACTGGCGGTTGCATGTATTTTGTTCTTGGTTACTCATTTAGCACTTTGCACACCTGGGGCATCTGCTTTTGCAGGACTTGCATTTGCGCAAACAACATGGGTTAAGCCAAAAACAATGATGAAATATGGGTTTATTGCAGTAGTTATACTTATTCCATTATTCTTAGCATTGGCTATTCCATATGCGTTGCTTATTTTCTAAAATTTTGAATGAAAGAAAAAGTTAAAGTCAGCGATTTAGAATAACGTAGAAAGATTGATTAAGGAGGAACTTAAAATGAAGACACAACCTAAAGGTAAATTCATGATTGTTGGTGTAGATGGTATGGATGCACGTTTGTGCAAAAAATTCCTTGATGAAGGTAAAATGCCAAATGTAAAGAAACTTTTGGAACAAGGATCTGCACGTGAAGATTTAGTAATGCTTGGTGCACTTCCAACCATTACTCCTCCACAATGGACAACTTTGGCAACAGGTTCATATCCTGGGACTCACGGTATCACATGTTTCTGGAATCAGCATCCAACTAAATTGGATACTTTAGTTTATTCATTGGATTCTAGAAATTGTAAATCTGAACCACTTTGGAATGTTACCTCTGAAGCTGGTTTAAATACTCTTGTATGGCACTGGCCTGGTTCCAGCTGGCCTCCAACCTCTGACAGCCCTAATCTTTCTGTTGTTGAAGGGACTCAACCTACTAATGTTAACTTAGTTGTTGGTAGTCTTGAATGGGAAGAACTGGTTTATGCCGGTGAATCTGTTGAAACTGAACTCCTTCATGAAGAAGAAGATCATAGCGATGGTACCGGTTGCATTATTTCTGACGTTGAAGTTGCGGATGAAAATGATGGTAAAGTCGGTAATGCGATGGATACCATGGGGGCTAGTGAGCTTCATGCGATTTTGCTTTCTGAATATGAAGGTGAAAAAGCCGGTGCACAACGTGTAAATAGTGAAAAACAAACAAAGGTTGCATTGAAACCGGCGAAAAACTGGAAGCATGATATTCCGGAAGATGCAAAAGAATTTTCTATTCCTGTTAATTATGGGAAAGAACGTCGACCTGCTTTGCTCTTAAAGAAAGAAAATGGCGATTATGGTCGTGTAGAAGTTTATAAGAGCAAACGTGAAGAAACTCCGATGGTTGTAATGGAAGATGACTCTGTGCATAGTGGCGTTATCGATTCCTTGACACGTGATGGAGAAAAGATTCCGGTAAGCCGTCAATTTGTGATGGTAGATGTGGATCCTAAGGGGACTGAAGTTCTTGTTTACGTTGGGAATGCCAACAAAATTGGCTGTGATGATTTGTTCCATCCAAAATCTCTTTATCATGAATTACATGAAGCAATTGGTGAAATTCCTTCTGTATGCTTGACAGTTGGGGCAACACCTCGTATTGGTAATAAGATTGCGGCACCACTTTGGCATACTTATGGACAATGGCAAGCAGATTGTATTAATCATCTTATTAAGACTCATGATTATGATGTAGTATTCTCGCATTTCCATAATGTGGACTGCTTCGGTCATGTTTATTGGGAACGTGCAACATATCGTGAAGAATTTGATAACAATCCCGATGATTTTATGGCAATCATGGAACGTTGCTATGTAGATACTGATGATTATATTGGTCAATTCCTTCATTTGATTGATGAAGGTTGGACGGTTGTAGTTACTTCTGACCACGGTTTGGTAGATGCTCGTGAAGATATGCCACCTGCATTGGGCGATCCATTTGGTGTTAATACCAGAGCTATGGTAGAAATGGGTTACACTGCGCTTAAGAAGGATGAGAACGGCGAACCATTACGCGAAATTGATTGGGAACATACCAAGGCAATTGCACCACGTGGTAATTATATCTACATCAATCTTAAAGGCAAATATGAAACCGGTATTGTAGATCCTGAAGATAAGTATGAACTTGAAGAACAAATTATCAGTGATTTGTACAACTATCGTTATAATGGCAAGCGTTGTGTAGCGTTGGCATTGCGTGCACAAGATGCTGCACTTATTGGCTTAAAGGGTGAAGGTTGCGGTGATATTGTATACTTTTTGAGTGAAGGGTTTAACCGTGTTCATGGTGATTCTCTTTCTACTTATCAAGGTGAAGCAGGTACATCCGAATCCCCTCTCTTTATGATTGCTGGTCGTGGCGTTAAGCACAATTTCAAGACTGAACGTGTTATTCGTCAAGTTGACGTTGCACCTACATTGGCAACTATTCTTGGCGTAAGAATGCCTGCACAATGCGAAGGAGCACCGGTATATCAAATCTTGGATTTGGATGAATAATTAAATTTGATAATTTTGTTGTAATATAAAAAGCTATAGTCCAAATGAATTTTCGTTTGGATTATAGCTTTTTTGTGTTTTAAAGCACATCTTCCATATAGATGCTGCCGTTTTCGAGGCGTTTCCAGTAGATATGGGTGCCGTCGATGAGCATGTAGCTTTGGGGGCTGTTTTGTTTTGGAATGGTGGTGGAGCCTGGGTTCATGGTGCGGTGGGTGTCGTGTTTGAGGTTCACCGGCACGTGGGTATGACCGTGGAGAAGAATGGTGCGTGGGTTGGCAATTTTTGGCAGGTTTTGGTCGTTAAAGTGATGGCCGTGGGTCATGTAGATTGGGGTGCCTACGATGTAGAGGTAGGCGTAGTCTGCCAAGCAAGGGAAGTCGAGCATCATTTGGTCGACTTCGGCTTCACAGTTGCCGCGCACGCAGAGAATTTGATCGGCCATGTCGTTTAGAAGGGCTGCCACTTCCTTTGGTGCATAGGTGTCAGGCAGGTCGTTACGTGGTCCGTGGTAGAGAATGTCACCAAGCAATACGAGGATGTCGGCTTTTTCCGCTTGAAAGCGTTCGAGAAGGGCGCGGGTAGAAGCGGCGCTGCCGTGGATGTCGGATGCGATCAGGTATTTCATAGACGGGTGTCCTTTCTTAACAGGTGGTGCTAATATTTTTAGGTCGGTATTTTAACATGAGGAAAATGGCGATGAGTATTGGTATGCTCATGATGAGGTACATGGCTGAGAATCCTAAAAGGTCAGTGAATAGACCTCCTAATAGCCCGCCGAGACCGATGCCGACGTCAAAACCGATGAAGAAGGTTCCGTTAGCAGCGCCGAAACGTTCGCGAGATACATTTGTAACAGCAAGACTTTGTATGGTGGTTTGTGCACCACCGTTTCCCATGCCATATAGAAAGCCACTAAGGAGTAATTGAGGAAGGTTTTGTGCCATTCCCAATATAATCATAGCGACAAACATTAAAATGAAGGAAGGAACACTGGTTGCAACAAATCCCCAGCGATCCATGATAGGACCGATTGTGGCACGAACAATGATAATACCAATGGCAAAGATGGTAAAGAAATAACCCGCATTTTCCATACCCATGGTAATAGCATAGAGGGGAACATAGGTCGTGACAGGTCCCATGGTGAGCGTGGCCAATCCTATGGTTATTGCCGGTAAGATAGCTGTTCGTTCAAGTATTTTATCTTTTTCTTTTGGTTTGTTTTTAATTTTTGTTGACTTTTGATGGGGTTGTGTATTAAATGGAAAGAACAGTCCGAGTACGAGAGCGATTATTAATACGAAGGTGGTGACATAAATCATTCCGGAAAATTCGTAACGATTCATGAGCTCAATGGCAAGTACCGGTGCAAAAGCAGGTGCTAAAGAAATGGAAACTCCGAACATGCCCATCCCACGTCCCACCATATGACGTGGAATGCAGTCTGTTGCAATGGTTGAGGTGGTTGTAGAGGCAAATCCCCAATCAATGCCATAGAGAAAACGCAGTAGTAAAAGGAAAACTATAGAGGTGCTCCATGTATGTGCAATACACAGGATAATAAGAAGTGAAGTGGTAATGAAGAAAATCGCTCGGCGTCCAAAACGATCTAATGCTACGCCGGCAATTGGACGAACAAGGAATGAATCTAAGGTGTAAGTGCTGAGGGCGATGCCGGTAAGGGTTTGGCTGAAACCGATATTTTGAAAATAGATTGGTAAGGCGCGTGGGACGATATTCAAACTAAGGAATAGAAGAAAGTTAATTGTGAGAATCATAATAAAGGACTTTGTCCAAAGTTTTTGACTTAACATTTATAAAACCTTCTTTTGAGTTGTTATTGTAGGAGTATGATTCAAGAGGTGGTTAAATAACTTTTTTTATGTGGGCGGAATTTTAATACCAACAAAATAGCTAGAATGATGAAGGTACTGAGCATGAGATACATCGGTGCAAAGCCAAAGTGGTCGCTGAGTACCCCGGCTAGGAGTGCGCCAAAGCCAATCCCCAGGTCAAAGCCAATGAAGAAGGTGCCGTTGGCAGCGCCGAAGTGTTCTTGTGGCGCGTTCATTACCGCCAAGCTTTGCATGGTGGTCTGTGCTCCGCCGTAACCGGCGCCGTAGAGGAATCCGCTGATGAGAAGCATGGTGAGATTTTGGGCAAAGGCCAAGAGGAGCATCGCGGCAAGCATGCTCACAAAGGATGGGATGGTGGCTGCCACAATCCCAAATCGGTCAACGACAATGCCGATGAAGGCGCGAACCACGATGAGCCCGAGGGCATAGACGGTGAAGAAAAAGCCGACATTGTCCATCCCCATGCTCAAGGCATAGAGGGGCACATAGGTGGAGATCGCCGACATGGTCAAGGTGATGCATCCCATAATGATTGACGGCAACACAGCGGTTTTTTCAAAGAGCTCGGACTTGCCTGAAGAGGCATTTTTTACAGCCGGCGAGTGATTGGCACGATGAAACGGATAGCAAAGCCCCAACACCGTTGCCACGGCGACAAAGGCGGTGCTCACATGAATCATGCCGTTAAAGCCGGTTTTGTCCATGAGTTCTACGGCGAGGGCCGGTGCAAAGGCCAGTGCCAAGGACATGGAGAGACCAAAGATGCCCATTCCGGTGCCCACCTTTTGGCGTGGAATGATGTCTGTCGCCATGGTCGAAGTGGCGGTAGAGGCAAAGCCCCAGTCGAAGCCGTGAACCAGACGCAAAAGTAGAATGGCAAGAACGGCGCTGGAGAGGGAATAGGCAAAGGTCATTGCAATAAGAATCAGCATGCTGACAAAAAAGACGGCACGACGCCCCCAGCGGTCGAGGACGCCACCGGCGATTGGTCGCACGATGATGGAGCCGACGGTAAAGATGCTGATGCAGACCCCTGTCATGGTTTCGCTGATGCCGATATCCTGAAAATAAATAGGAAGGGATGGATTGAGCATGTTAAAGCTCAGAAATAACATAAAGTTAATGGCCATAATGATGGCAAAAGGACGACTCCAAAGTTTCTGAGTCACGTTTCATCATTCTCCTTTTTTTGCGGTGACGTCAGTGTCGTTGTGGGTAGCCATGGTGGCTTGTTTGTCCGGGCGCGGACGTTCCATTGGGTCAAAACGGGTGAGATTATACTCGTTGATGAGCTGCACCAATTTGCTGGCGTAAGCCGGATCAGTGGCATAGCCCCCCTCTTGTAGGGCGCGGGCTGCCATTGCCGGTGAAGCCGCACCGATGGCATCGCTGTAATTTTCATTTTCCGTTAAAAGCTCGGCATAGTCTCTGAAGCAATCCTTTGGACTGTTGTAGACACAGAAGCTGTCGGTGATGGTGGTTGGCTCATCGGTATAATATTCCGTGGTGGAAAGGCGTACGCTGCGATGATGGCCGTGAGCCTTGATGCCAAAGTAGTTGTGATAATCAAAGGAAAGCTGTGACTCCCCAAATTGGCTTTCCAGTGCAGCTTGAGCGAGCATCACTGACGGATAAAGACCGTAACTCTTGTATTCGGCGGCAATCGGACCTAAGGTGTCAAAGAAATCTTTAGGGTCACCGACTTGATAGGTCACGCTTTGGGTCGGTGGTTCTTCGATTTGCTCGGTGGTGCCGATGAGGTTGATGGCGCAGAGGGCCAAAAATACCACAATGCCAAAAACAAAGGTGTTCATCAGCGTATCGGCAGATTGTTTTTTGCGTTTGCTTCCCGCCTTGCCGACTGGGCGTGGCTTGTTGGAGGAAGGCTTGACGGTCGATGAAGAATGGCGCTTATTGGCCTGTGATGCAGGCTTTTTAGGCGTAGACGATTTGGCGCTACGGATTGTTGATGCAGATTTTTTAGTCGTGCGCTTTTTTTGCTGAGCGCTGGTCTTTTTGCGTGGAGACACGCGCACTCCTCCTCTCTCGAGAAATCTCTTAATTATAGCATAAGTTCGTGATTTGTGTAAACCAGCCCCCCCTCGGGTGTTGCAGTGTGGCCGTCCCTAGCATAAAATAGTGAAGGACTCGACATGAAAGGAGCGATCCATTTGTCCATTGAAGAACAATTACAATCGTATTTTCACATTGGTGCCGAGCAGGTCGCCAACACCATCGCGTTGTTGGATGACGGTGCAACGGTGCCGTTTATTGCGCGCTACCGCAAGGATGAAACCGGTAACCTCGATGACCAACAGGTGCGTGAATTTGCAGACCGCTTGGCGGCTAGCCGTAAGTTGGAGGAACGCCGCAGCGATGTGCTGCGTTTGATTGATGAGCAGGGGAAGCTGACGGAGGCGCTATCAGCCAAAATTCAAGTGGCAGACTCAATGACCGCCTTAGACGACCTCTATCGTCCTTATCGACCAAAACGAAAAACCCGCGCCAGTGTTGCCGTAGAACGCGGCCTTGCACCGTTGGCAGAGGCTTGGCGTGCCGGTGAATCGGCAGACGCCCTCATGGCATATGCCCAAAAGCTCGCCCAAGCCAATGACGAACTTTCTGATGCCGACGCGGCTATTAACGGTGCTTGCGACATCATGGCAGAAGCCCTTGCCGATGATGCCGATGTGCGACAGCGTCTGCGTGACGACCTTGCCAAGCACGGCGTGATTCATACTAAGGCAGGCAAAACGCCGGATGCCACCTATGACAACTACCTCGATTACAGCGAGCGCTTGTCCGACATGGCTGCCCATCGCGTGCTCGCCATCGGTCGTGCCGAACGTGAAGGCGCATTGGCAGTGAGCTTGGAAGCGGATGAAGAAGCGGCCGTCTATATTCTCTACAAGCACCTTTACAAGAAAGGCATGGCTTGGCAAGAACGGTTACAGGAACCCTGCCGCGACAGCTATAAGCGTTTGCTCAAGCCTTCCTTAGAAAAGGAAGTGC
>USCP01000076.1 GCA_900553245.1 uncultured Peptococcaceae bacterium | reverse complement strand
CCCAACAGCCAATACGACTCCCACGCAAACACTAACATTGAGCGCAGCAATCACTGCCAGCCACTGCCATGAAATCCATGAGAGCGGATGCAAATACAGCGCCACATGCACCATGTAATAGTACAGTACTCGCTGCACCACGAGATACAACACCAGTGTCACGATGGTCGAATATACACCGTAACGAATGCCTTCCTTTGAGAGCATTCTATAGAAGTCCTTGTCGGACATACCCATTGCACGTAAGATGCCCAGTTCACGACGACGTGTCACAATAAGATACCTCATACTATTCATGACATGAAGCATGCTAATCCCAAAGAGCACCCCTGCAATTCCATAAAAGAAAAACATTTTCTGTGCCAAAAACGTATTTTGGGTGTCGATGGCGGCGGTATAGTCTGTCACAACACATTGCGGCACTGCCTTGATGGTTTGCTGAAGCAGTTTTGCCACGTCTTGGTGATTGGCATCTTGCGCTAAGGTTACACTCACGGTTTGTGCACCGGTCACGCCAAAATGCGCCTTCATTTGCGCTGCGGTCATGATAATATCCACAGTCGATTGGCCATTATCGCCAATAAACGTGTCAACCTTACCGAGGGGACGACTTACAACCGCATTCACAGGAAACTCATGGTCCTTATACATAGCACCCTCCCCTTGGAAACGTAGTGCTTCTTTTGGAACCTCATCACTCTTCGGTGTTTTCACAGAAAGTGTGTCTCCCACACCCAAGGAAATGCCGTCGTAATTACCTTGCCCATCCATGAGCGTTTTGAAAATGACAGTGTCCTCACGTCGCATGGCATCCGGGTCAATGTGACCCTCTAGGAGATATTCATCCAGTGCCTTGAGCATGACATCGTCATAGCCGTAAATATTGACCTTCAATGCGACATCATCGTCGCCGGTGCGCACAGCCATGCCGTTGTATTTTTCCATGATGATTGGGTCCGGTTCAAAGTCCAGTTCTTCCGCCACTTCTGCATAATACGGCCACCAAGAAAAGGCTCCGTCTTGAAGAGATACTTCCCCTAACATATATTGCACCGGATGCACTGCGGCTACACCGGAAATACGTGCCATCTTATCAAATGTGGTTGCCGGAATACTTTGTGATAACACATCCGATTGCATACACACTGTCATGTCCGACCCTAATCCGTCGTCCGCTTTGAAGGTCAGATTGTTATGCACCCGCGTATTTTCAGTGAAATAGGTCGCCCCCAAGAAAATGACGCTTCCCACGGAAAGGGACAAGAGCAGTCCAACAAGCAGCCCTTTGCGCTCAAACATAAATTTGTGTGCAAGAACACTTGTCATATTCCCACGCTCAGTACTGTAAGTTTTTCGAGCACGACGGCTAATATGTGATTCATTGACCATGAGCTGACGCAAGGTGCGCTTACGCATCCTTCTCACCAATACAATGCTAATCAAGCCCAACACCACAAGAAAGAACACCGCGCCCCATATAACAGCCGCCCCATCCACCGAAAAGTCTCCGATTGGCGTGCGCTGAGCACTTGTTTCTATTTCTACTCGTTGTGCCGTTATAATTCCAGAATGCATGGTTTCTTGCGTTGGAACAAAAATCTTCCCCACCTTGTGATAGAGTCCCTTAGCCACAATGTTGCCCAAGAGACATCCCAACGGATATCCTACTACAAAAACCATTGTAAGCTCGGCAAATAATAAAGTAAAAGTGCCGCCCTCACTTAACCCTAAGGCTTGCATGATGCTGTACTGACTCATCCGTTTGGTAACAGAAATCTGAAAAAGACTGTAAATGATAAACGCACCAAATAATGCCAATACCGTTAAGAGCAGGCCTTGGTTGAAGGCACCTGTGCTATTGAGCATCCCCCAAACATACGGAATACCCAATCTCGGATTCTGCAAGCCATCTGAAATGGTTTCACCCACATTACCGATTGGCTCACCACCCACATAGGTCATGATCCCTTTATTACTTGCAATCCGTTCTTGTTCGACGCCAAACCGGCTACAAAAGGCTTCCATTTGTTTATAGACATTCTTTGATTCGTCAAACTTCAAGTACAAAAAACTGCCATTTTGACCGTAATCCAACGTTGGACTCACAAAGGCCTGCATAAAATCGCCCTGTTGCTCGGCAATTTTTTCCGGTTGTGGTGATATCACCCCACTTAAAACAAAGGATTCTCCATCTAATACAACCTCTGTACCCAACACCGCCGGCACACCCAAGTTCAACAAACATTTCTCATCAAGAGCCACTTCGTTGTCCTTGGTTGGATAGTGCCCTACTAATAGCTTTCGCCCCATCTGATTTAAGTAGCCTTGGTCAGCGTAAACCAGCTGAATATCAAAAGGCGACGCAATCGCCTTTCGCACCGTTTCCATGCCATAGGCTTCAAGCGTGTAGCCTTCGCCTTCTGAATCGTCCAGAAAATCCTTTATCCATGGTGCATCTCCTCGCGTAGTGTAGTGCCAGTCACCGTAAGCGGCACGCGCATTTTCTCGCGCCGCCTCTTCGCCACTTTCATAAAGGGATGCCACACCGGAAAGCATCGCCGCCGACAGCATTACGCCCAATAAGAGCACCGCCGCTTGGCGCCTATCGCCACACACATACGAAAAAGCAAGTCGGATGAATCGCCGCATCTCACTCACCACTCTTGTCGCCTTTTGACAAATGCGCAATGCGACCATCCTCTATACGAATGATGCGGTCGCAATACTGGGCAAGTGCTTCGTTATGCGTCACCATGAGAATGGTTTGATGGTATTTGCGACTATTTTCTCTCAAAAGCCCCATGACCTCGATGGATGTTGCGGAATCCAAATTGCCGGTGGGTTCGTCAGCCAATATCACAGACGGTTTATTGGCAAGGGCACGTGCAATTGCCACACGCTGTTGCTGCCCGCCTGAAAGCTCACGCGGAAAACGTGTGCGTTTTTCCCATAACCCTAAATCCACTAAGAGTGCTTTGATATAATCATGGTCCACATGATGACCCCGATCAAAAGTCACCGGCAAGGCCACATTATCATACACATTCAACACCGGCATCAGACTGTAATTTTGAAAAACAAAACCAATGTGGCGACGTCTAAAAACCGTCTGTGCCTTGCGTGATAATTGCGCAATCTGATGACCGCTTAATACAATTTCCCCCTCAGTCGGAACATCCAAGCCACCAATCAAATTAAGAAGTGTACTTTTGCCGGAACCAGATGTGCCAACAATCGCCACAAACGCGCCCTTCTCTACTGAAAAAGACACATCGCATACAGCATGAACAGCAGTGTCACCGTCGCCGTAGCATTTGGAAACATGATGAAGTTGTAAGATTTCCATGATTGGTCCCTCCTAATCTTTTGATGGTATTAGTCTAACAAACCAATCTTTCAATCATCTTGCAAAGCCATACCTTCTTTATGACAGTTTTGTAAGAATACAGAAAAAATGCTGCCACCGCATGGATTAGGCTGCACCGTTAGCATCCCCTTCTCCTTTTCTAAAATGAGGCGTGCCAAATATAAGCCAATGCCCGCGCCCTCTTGCCCCTCCGCATCCGAACTGCGATAAAAACGCTTAAAAATCTCCGTTTGTTCTTCAGTACGTACGCCCATTCCGTTGTCAACAAATTGTATTTCCGTATAAATTTCTAATGGACGCACATGAATTTTAATTTCTCCCCCACACGATGTATATTTGACAGCATTTTCAAGGATATTCGTAAAAACCTCCGCCGTCCATTTTTTATGATGCCATAGTGAGCAGTCCTCAAAGGGCGTTAACACGATGGCAATGTCCTTAGCCAAGGCTTTGGCATACACAGCATTGACCGCTTCGGTGATGGTTGCTTCTATCGGCAGTGGCATGGCCTCAAATTCAATCACATCTTGTTCAAGCTGTACCATCTTCAACAAAGATTGCATCACCCAATCAATTTTTTCCAACTGTTGGCGCTGCTTTTTCAAAAATACGGTTCTTTGCATTGGTGACAGCGCCTCATCGGTGAGAAGCTCCTGATAAAGCATCACATTCGATAACGGCGTCTTCAACTGATGAGACAGATTAGATACCAGACCCTTCACCGCTTCCTTTTCATGCTCTGCTGTTTCAACATCCGAAGAGCGACACCCTTGAATCTGTCGGACCTTATGTGCCAAGGCTGACAACGCATGGTCATCCAAATCGGATACGTCCACCTCATGATTGTCTAAAAGTGCATCAAGCATTCGATCCATTTGCGCCAATCCTTGTCGCTCATGGCGACGTTGCCACAGCCAACCAACGGTGGCGATGATGGCCAAGCCCATCCATACAAACACACTCATCCCTCTTCCTCACGCCACATATAGCCAAGACCACGTACCGTATGAATCCATTGCGGTTCTTTGGGATGGTCCTCTATTTTATCTCGCAGACGCTTAATGTTTACGGAAACCGTATTTTCATCCACAAATTTTCCATGACTGTCCCAAATTTTATCCAAAATTTGCGCCTTGGACAAAATCGTATTTTTATTTTCCACAAGCAAGCACAGCAACTGATATTCAATGCGACTGCAAGCAATTTCCCCTGTTCCCTTGTAGACCTTTCCACTTGTCACATCAATATGAATACCATTCGAACGCAACACCGTTGGTGCGCTCTGAGAGAGCAAGAGTTTTTTAATACGCAGCTTCAGCACTGCCAAAGAAAACGGCTTACGCATGTACTCGTCCACACCGAGCTCCAAGGCTTTAACCTCATCCATTTCTGTATCTCGTGCCGTCAGCATCAAAATCGGTAGGGTCGGATAGACCTCCTTGAGCCGCGTGCACAAATGATAGCCACTTCCGTCCGGTAGGTTACAATCCAACACCACGAGATGGATTTTCTGTGATTCTATAATCGCCCAACCTTGCGCCAAACTAGAGGCAGTTTGTACATGATAGCCCTCTAGTTGTAAGGAAAACGCCAAGCCATCCTGCAAATCAAGGTCATCCTCTATAATCAGTAAATTTTCCATGATGTCCCCCCTTTTCTATAAATTCCGTCTAAGAACCACCATATCCACCAGTTGCACTCCATCTTCAATGATGGGATGGTCATAGTTGTTGGTAAAAAAGTTCTTAATCGTATGATGGCGCACAAAGCCACAACGTTCATAGAACGGCATGGTTGCGGGACTGTCACCGGTGCCAACCTGCAGGGTATGACAGACACCACAGGCACGGTTTGCCACCTCATCAATCATGGTTCGTCCAATGCCCTGCCGCCGAAAGTCGGGATGAACCGCTAAATTTTTTATTTCCAGCACTCCATCCCCCTCGTTGGTCACCACACAAACAGCAATAGGTTCTTCGAACTGCATCACAAAGAGGCGTCCCCGTTCTAAATAGCGATCAATCATATCCTCCTGCTCATCGCCCAAAAGTAGGAGTGGTAAATATTGTTTTTTGTTTTCTGTGACTTCTAAAATAGCCATATTGTTCCTCCGTGAATCATCGTGTCTTCACTTTAACACGATTCAACTTCTAACGCCACTCACATGGGACGCTTTTCTTTTTTAAGGCCGTTGCTTATAATAAACGTAACATTTCCTTGCAAAGGAGGTTCTTCTATGAACCATTATGATATGATTATCATCGGTACCGGCGCAGCGAATATTGTGCTCGAGGCCGCACAGCTGGCCGGCAAGCGTTGCGCACAAATTGAACGTGGTAAATTTGGCGGCACTTGTCTGACCCGCGGCTGTATTCCAACAAAGGTGTTGGTCACCGCTGCAGACCGTCTTTATGAAATGAAGAAAGCCGGCGACCTCGGACTACATGCAGACAACATCCGCTTTGATTGGCAAAAAATCTCTGACCGCGTCTGGCACAAGATTAACGATAGCATTGCTTTGCGTGAATTTTACTTGAATGAACCCCATACCGATGTCTATGAAGGCACCGCCCATTTTGTGGATAATCACACCATCGAGGTGCATCACGCAGATGGCAGAGTAAGCGAACCGATAACCGCCGATAAAATCTTCATCGCAACCGGTGGTAAAACCAAGATTCCTGCCATGGAAGGTGTGGATGACATTGCTTACTACACCAGCGAGCGTTTCTTTGGCGATATGTATCCGAAGGAACCGTTTAAAGACATCATTGTGGTTGGTGGCGGCGCCATCGGCTGCGAATTTGCCCATATCTTCCGTGCCTTCGGTGCCAAAGTACAGCTTGTACAACATAATGTGCGCCTTTTGCCAAAGGCAGATGCGGACTGCTCCGAAGCCTGTCTGCAAAATCTTCTTGCCGATGGCATCACGGTGTATTTCAACAAAGAAACCCCTGCCGTCAAAATGGTCAACGGTCGCATCATGCTCACCACGGAAGACCGTGCCACCGGTGCATTGGACGACATCGAAGCAGATGACCTTTTCATCTGCCCAGGGATTGTCCCTGCAACCGATGGCCTTGGCTTGGAAAATACCGATATTTCCTTAGATAACCGCGGCTGGATTCGCACCAATGAATTTTTAGAAACGTCTGTGGAAAATGTCTATGCCCTCGGCGATATCAACGGTCGCCAGCAGTTCCGCCACAAGGCCAACTACGAGGCGGACATCCTTGCCTACAATCATTACAAGAGCCAAGGACCGACAGACAAGCGTTGGGCACGTTACGACCTTGTACCGGCAGTCACCTTTACCCACCCTGAGGTCGCCAATGTCGGTATGACCGAAGCAGAGGCCATCCAACGCGGTCATCATGTGCGTATCGGTGTAAATCCTTACGCCGCCACTGCCAAGGGCTATGCCTTGGGCTTTGAACCTGAAAGCAGCCATCGCGCCTTTGCTAAGCTCATTATTGACGCCGATACCAATGACATCCTCGGTGCCCATGCCGTAGGACCCTTTGCCTCTACCTTGATTCAACCGTTTTTGAATCTTATGAATAGCGGCGACACGACCATCGTGCCTTTAAACGAAGACATTGGTTCCGAAGAAACCAAACGTCTCCGTCGCATTCATCTGACGCGTACTATGAATCCGCATAAAGCACAAACCGTTCGTGAAACCATGGTGCCGCACCCTTCACTTTCTGAAGTGGGGATCTGGACCTACTACCCACTTGAAGAACAAGACCAATAATAAAAGCCCGATGCTACCATGCATCGGGCTTTGTTGTATGATTTCATGCTTATAAAAGCGCTCTTATCATCATCTAAAGCGCTCCTATTTTACGCAACGCTTAATTGCCAAGCAATAAAGCGTTCTAAGATTGCTGCAGTTTGGGCACGAGTTGCTGTTTCTTGCGGTGCAAGGGTATCGGCGGTGATCCCATTCATAATGCCTTCCGAAACCGCCCATTGAACGGCATCCACCGCCCATGCGCTCACCTGTGAACCGTCACTGTATGCGGTTAAATCACTATTCACTGCAGGACTATTTGCACAACGATACAGCATGGTGACCAACTGTTCACGACTGATCTCGGCGTTTGGATTGTTACCATCTGAAATAGCAGCGTCCACTGCCCATGCTTGGCTCGATGCATACCATGGGGTTGTTTCTTCTAATTGCACGCCCTCAAGCCGCGCCAATATACTCCAAATCATCGCACGTGAGGTTTGCATCGATGGTGCAAACAGGGTATCCTCTACGCCGATAAGCAAGCCACGGGCTGCAACATAGGTAATCGGCGCCTTCGCCCAATGCTGATCCGGTACATCGGTAAAATTCACCGTCTTTTGTACAAGCTCAATGGAATCACCGTCATGCACCAAAATTGTCATCCCCATTTCGGTCACCGCCGTACGCATTTCCAATCGACACATCCCATTTGCATCGGTCACATACGCAACGATCTCCGGTCCAAGCGCTTCTACAGGTATGGTTACCAAGCGCTCCTTCGCCCCTTCGAACGTCACATCCATCTCACCACTTGGCGCAGTGGATAGAATCATGCAATCCCCATTTGGATATTTGGTAGTTGCAACCACCATGCCGTTCGGTTTCGTCACTGTAGTCGTCACAGAGCCATCCGGATTGGTTACCGTTTCCCCCGGTTGTTCAGTCGGTGGCTTTGGTTTACTTGGACGATCCGGTGAAACAGGACGTGCGTCTACCATAACCGTCGCCACTGCAGACTTCACAGACTGAGCTACACCGTCACGATTGGCAGTCACCACACAATAGTAGTAGGTGGTACCAACAGGCGCATTTTTATCAATGGCAAGACTTGCATCGGTTGCATCTTTAATTTCTACAGCGTTTGCAGTGCTTGTTGCATCCGTTGCTTGATACCATTGATAGCTCAACGTTGCATCCTCTTCCGCTGTGGCTTCAACAGACAACATACCTCCATCGCCTTGGGTTAATGTCAGAGATTGAGGTTGCGTCTTAATAACCGGCGCTTGCAATGCCGGTCTTTGCACCGTCACGGTTGCGATATTTGATGTGGCTGTCTTACTTTCATCATCGCGAGATGCGGTTACAACACAATAGTAATAGGTGGTGCCAGCAGAAGCATTTTTATCAATGGCAAGGCTTGCATTGGTCGCATCCTTTAGAAGTGTCCCGTTTTCAGTGCTTGTTGCGTCTTTTGCTTGATACCATTGGTAGCTCAACGTTGCACCCTCTTCCGCTGTGG
>USCP01000075.1 GCA_900553245.1 uncultured Peptococcaceae bacterium | reverse complement strand
CTTAGTTTTTGTAGCCCGTCAAGGTCAGCACCAACTCTGCCCCAAGTGCCAAGGCACGCCACAGCCAAGGCTGCACCCTGCCCTTTAACAGCAACAACGTGCTGCCAATAATCACCCCCACCGCCAAAACATGGCTGGAGGGAAACCCCGGTTCTAAGACACCCTCTACCAAAACCGGACGCCCGTTGATAAAAAGCCCTTCAAGCAACACATTGAGCAGCACCGTCAACACATAAAGCACCCCCAGCCCAACAATCTGCGGTGGCACGGCACGCAGGCTGCGCCCCTTGAAAAGGAATACTGCCCCACACAGTGCCCAGCCCAACGCCATCAAAAGCGCCACAGCCAAAAGCCCATCGCTTACGCTGTCCCAAAAAGGCTGTGGTGTCACAGTGGCAAACACGGCACCGTTAAAGGTAGAAAGCCCCACCGCACTGCCTGCTGCACCGATGGGTGCCACATCCACGCTCAAAAGCATCAGCATAAGAGCGCCAAAGAGCGCAAGGAGCACTGCCGCCGTCTGTCCGAAAAAAGTGTGTGTCATTGTTTTTTTCATCATTCATCCTCGCTTTCGTGATTGCTGTCCCAAAGGACGCCTTCATTATCACGAGGAGGGGGGCTTTCCTCAAGAATCCTGCCGTCACATCACAAAAAAGGCGCCGACACGCTAGGTGTCAACGCCTTAGTGATGCGGTTTACGGGCATTCTATCAGATTTTATCGAGAATCAATTTGAGCTCTTCCGCTTCGGTCAGTCCGTAGGCAATGCCTAGGAAGTAACGCGCGGCGTCGGTGTTATTTTGATTCAAAAAGCCTTGGCCGTACATATAGGAAAGCTGCACGATGTTTTCATCGGCGCTCAGTGGGAAATCGTGGATGGCAGCAAGGGCTTCCATAATTTCAATGGCCGGTGCCACAGCTTCGCCGTTGGTCTTTTCGTCGATATAGGCAAGCGCCTTCTTGGCGTCTGGGGCGTCTTCATCAAATTGCATCCCAAAAAGAATGCATCCCTTGGCCTCTGCCCATTGTTCGTGATGGATGAAATAATCCCCCACATTGCGATAGCAACGTGCCAAATCTGCCGGACGGAACGCATAGGAGAAGATGCCGCGGGTGATTTCCATAAATTTTTCCATGTCCCCGAGTTTTTTAAAGGATGCTGCATAATCAAAGGAAATGGCAGCATTTACCGGATTCCAGCGCACGGCTTCTTTGAGCACATAGTTGGCGGCGCGATCATCCCCGCGCGCCATCAACAGCTGCCCGTACAGGCTGTAAATATCCGCAAAAGGAATCACACTGCGACGCACTTCACGTTCCGGCTTTTTGCGAAACATATAGAGCATTTCTTCAAAGGGTTCGCTGAAGCAATAGTATTCACTCATGGCGTCGTCTTGGAAAAGGCCGCGCTTCTTGGCATCGTCGGCCTTATCCACCAAATCTTCGAGGACGGTCTGGGCCTTTTCCAAATCATTGGCAGCAATGAGGGCACGCGCCTCACTCAAGGCGGCTTCCATCGGGCGAATGTCTTCCTCCATCATGGCATCAAAGGCTTTTTGGCGTTCTTCTTCCGGTAAGCGTTCGTAAATCATGCGGCCACAGGCACGGGCAATTTCTTGGGCCTGTTCATGATCACTATAAGCGGTCGCTTGTTCATTGAGATAAGCAATGTCTTGCTCGGCATCGCCACTCAAGCCTTCGGTAATCTGTTTGAGGATGTCATCAAATGTCATAAAATAGCTCCTATCTTTGTCTTAGTCGTTGTGTTTATACAAAAGAATGCCCTTTGCCAAAAGCAGCACAAACATCAAGGTCGCGGCATAGGGCTCGCCGGTGGCAATAAAAACCGGAACTGCCACCACACTCACTATAAGCCCCACCTGTTTCAGGCGTCGGGCGCGCTCCCATTGCGCCTGATGCAGGGCATGAAGTGCCAAAAGGCCGATGGTGACAAGACTCAGTGCCACGCACCAATAGCATAGGCGCACCGGCAAAACGGCATCCGGCGGCGCCCAGAGCATGGCGCTGTAAATATAGCCGTCAATGGTCTTGCCATACAGTGGCAACAGCACCAACGCCAAGGCTGCCACATCTAGCAGTGCCAAGGTTGTTTCTTTTCGCATCCGCACCTCGCCCTCGGCAACGGTCATCAGCTCTTCACCGGAAAGCAGGGCATCAATTGTCACCTCATACACCTGCGCCAGCGCTTTGAGAGAATCGATGCTGGGGTAGCCCTTGCCGCTTTCCCATTTGCTCACCGCCGTGCGTGATGCATAAATGCGCTCTGCCAGCTGTTCCTGTGTCCAACCTCTTTGCTTACGCAAAAGCTGTAGCTTCTCCGAAAACTCCATGCGCCGCCTCCTTTCAATCTTAGCACTATCATACCACAGATAGGAGCGGACCTCATCCCCCAATCCCACGCTGCCGCCTCTGGACAGGGGTTTCTTTTCTATGGTAGGATGAAGCTGCTGGCATGGTTCATTTGCCGTTTTTTTATTCTTTCAATAGTCCACTTGAGGAGATCACCATGTTAACTTACGACCTCTCACAGGCGCCAAAGGGCGCACTGTACGAACATCTTTACAAATACATCCGCAACGACATCAAAAACGGGGTGCTCAAGGCCGGCGAAAAGCTGCCGTCTAAACGTACCCTGGCAAAAAATCTCGGCGTCAGCACCATTACCGTGGAAAGCGCCTACGCCCAGTTGATGAGCGAGGGCTATGTGTATTCCCTTCCGAAACGCGGCTACTACATTGCCAAAATCGATGCCACCGCACAGGTGCCTGCCGTCGAAAAAAACACCAACATTGTTTTGCCGAAGGATACCACCCACTATCATATTGACTTTTCCAACAACCAAACCGACCCTTCCCATTTTCCCTTCGCCACTTGGAAAAAGCTGTTGCGCGAAACCATTGCCGAAAACAGCGAGGCTTTGATGGAAAAATCTCCGGCAGGTGGGGTCTATGAACTCAGAGAGGCGATTGCCAACCATCTCCATGCCTTCCGTGGTATTGAGGTAAATCCCGACCAAATCATTGTCGGCGCCGGCACTGAGTACCTTTACGGCTTGCTCATTCAGCTTTTCGGGCGTGACAAAATCTATTGCGCTGAAAATCCCGGTTACCAAAAGGTGCCACAAATCTACCGCGCCCATGGGGTGGAATGCCGCTTTGCCGATATGGACGAAGCCGGCATCAGCGTCGGCGGCCTGCGCCGCGTCGGGGCAGATATTGCACACATCGGGCCGACCCATCAGTTTCCTACGGGCATCACCATGCCGGTCAGCCGCCGCTATGAGCTTTTGGCTTGGGCAAGCGAAGACCCAAACCGCTACATCATCGAGGACGACTACGACAGTGAATTTCGCTTACAGGGCAAGCCCATCCCAACCCTGCAAGGCTTGGATGCCGGCGGTAAAGTGGTCTACCTCAATACCTTCGCCAAGTCCCTTTCCTCCACCGTGCGCATTAGCTACATGGTGCTACCGGCAGCCCTTGCCAATCGTTTCTATGCAGAGCTGGGCTTTTACGCCTGCACGGTGAGCAACTTTGAACAATTCACCTTGGCCCGTTTCATCAACGAGGGCTACTTTGAAAAGCACATCAACCGCATGCGTCTCTACTATATCCGCAGACGTCAAACGGTGCTTGATGCCATTGCCCAGAGTCGTCTCAACGGTCACTGTAATATCATCGAGCAAGACAGTGGCCCGCACGCCATCCTCGCTCTGCACACCCACCAAAGCGACCATTCTCTGCAAGCCACTTTAGAAACCCACGGCATCCATCTGGCAGCCCTCTCCGACTATTACGACGCCGAGCGACCAAAATCGAGCCATCAGTTTCTTTTAAGCTACAGCAATCTCGATACCGACACCCTCACCGATGCGCTCAACACCCTTGCCGATTGTCTGTAAGCCGCGCTTTTTATAAAACCTTGCATTTAAAGGTGGAATAGAGGATAATAAAAGACACATCGGAACGTTCAAAAAGGAGGCGACACCCGTTGCTTTTAGATTACGAATTTCCAACGCGCGTCATCATGCAGGAAGACGCCTTGGCAGACCATTCTGAACTGTTAAAGGATTTTGGCAGCCACGCCATGCTGGTCATGGACGGCGTCATGGCAGACGATCACCCTGCCAAGCAGGAAATCCTTTTCTCTTTGGAATTTAACAATATCAAGCGCACCATTTTCTTGCACACTCGCAAGGTTGCGCCGAGCATTTCAAGTCTCGAAGCAGGTGCTGCCTTGGCCCGTGAAAGTCAGGTGGACTTTGTCATTGCGGTCGGCTGCGACGCCACCCTAGAAGCCGGTAAGGCCATTGCCCTATTGGCAGCACAAGACGCGTTTTCGGCGACCCTTTTATCAAGCGACATCGAAAATCCCTTGCCTGTGGTATGTATTCCAACAGAGCCTGGCAGCGGCACCGAAGTGACGCCGGAAATTCACGTCGCCCAGCACGGCTTAGACCGTCTGACCTTGGTTCGCAATCCCCTTTGCGCGCCATCCTTGACGTTTCTTGACCCACGCTACACCCTCCACATGGATAACACCGTGGTGGTCAGCAATTATATCAAAACCCTCGGGCGTGCCATCGAAGCGATTGTTTCCGAAAAGGCCAACCCAATCAGCGATGCCATGGCCATTGCCGCCTTGGGCACCGTGAGTGATTTGGCAAGCCCGATGTTAAATTTAGAGGACAATGCCGTCACCTTAGACCAGCACAGTCAGCTCATGCTGGCAGCCCATGAAGCTGGGATTGCCGTGGCACTGTCCGGGGCAAACATCTTAGAAGCCTTGGCATCTCCGCTCACCTATGTGCGAAAGATTCACCTTGGTCAAGCCTATGGGCTTATCATTCCACCGTTGGTCGCCTTCCTCATGGATCGCGCCCCTCTTGTGAGTGATGTGATTTTGCAAAGCCTCTATTTTAGCCGCCTGGAATCCCTCGAGGATTTCCTCTGGGCCCTCATCGATGCCATTGTGCCAATCGATGGCGATACCTTAGAGCGTTGCGCCAATGCCGCAGCCGACAACCCGCTCATCAAGGACGGGGTCATCAGCTTGGAATTCAAGGACCTTACCAGCTGTTATGCCCATCTCTTGGCTGAGGACAGCGAACAATAACACATGCCGCGAGCATCCCTCGGATGCTCGCTTTTTTTCCTTACTGTTACTGTTTTACTAAATTTCTTCCACTTTTTCCCGACATTCTTTTTGTATATTTTTGCTATAATGGACTCACCTAGAAGGACTGTGGGTTTCCCCTTTTCCACACAGTCTAATTCTCAAATTTCTACTTTTACCCTTCTATATTTCGTTCGTGGCTTTGAACGATATAAACAAGATTCATCGAAAAGACAGCGATTTCCCCGCTGTCTTTTCTCTTTTCCCAAATTTTTGGTACTAAATCGACATATTTTCCCCACATTTGTTGCATTAAGACGTGCTATTATAAATGTACAGTTTGAGATGGTTTTTCTCCTTTTTTTAACATCTTGAACTGCGCCACAGATAGCAAACTATCAGGTCATGCTATTTCTCCCCTTCTTTTTTACATGGCCCGATAGGAAACAGCAGCGAGCACTCGCTGCTGTTTTTTTATGGTCTTCATCATTTCCTCAACAATCCCCCACGACATCGTCACAGATTCGTCACAGCTTCCTAACAACTCCGGCGCCCCACTGTGCTATACTTTGTTCATCGGTTGAGGTTGGATTTCTCCCCTTTTAATCCCCTCACCGGTTCATCCTTTCGAACAGCCACGTTTTTTTCACTCCCCTTTTTTCGTGGTTGCAAGAACACACACAAACAAACGACAGTGCCGTCCACACTGTCGTTTTTGTTTTGCCCAAAATAGTTTATCTATGGTTTAAAATTCGTCTTGGCCCCTATGCTATAATGAGGCATATAAAAGTTACAGCAAAGGAGGCGCGCCTGATGATGATCAAACGCCGTTTGGCGATTTCAAACCTACTCATGATTGCCCTACCGGTGCTTTTTACCTGTGTGATGACCGCGGTTTGCTTGGGGGCCTTGTTTCTCACCCTACTCTTTAACGACTCCCCCATCATGGCGGAGCGAGAGCACTTTGAGGACACCTCGGAAATGATTGCAGATTCCTTAGAAGATGCCTTTGAGGCCGGTGACGGAGCCGCCAATCTTGAAAATATTGCCAAGGCGCTCAGCCATCAAGGCTTGGTGCTACGAATCACCGATGAAAACGGCAAGATGGTCTATGCCGACGGCGATTTGACCGCCTCTTACGACACCCTATTTCAAACCGCAGCGACCTTGACAGAGGCGGGAACGGTGGAAATCGGCAACCATGTGGTGGCTCGCACACCAATCACCGCCAATGGTCACACCTACCAATGCTATGTCTTTGGCACCGACAATTTTTCCAACGACGCCGAGGAGCAATATTGGGAGGAGCTAACCATGATTGTGGTCGGAGTGATGGCAGTGGCAGTCATTGTCTCGATTTTTCTCACCAACCGTTTTCTCATCCACTTCATCTTCCGTCGTATTGAGGAGCCGCTGGATATTTTAGCGGACGGGGTGTGCGAAATTGCTGCCGGCAACCTCGATTATCGCATCCACTACGAGACGAAGGACGAATTTGCACCGATTTGTGATCAATTTAATGAAATGGCGGCACGCCTCAAACAATCGGTGGATGAGAGCCAACGCCATGAGGAAAGCCGCAAGGAGCTGATGGCAAGTATCAGCCATGATTTGCGCTCGCCGCTGACGGCGATTCAAGCCTATGTGGAAGGGCTCTTAGACGGCGTCGCCGACACGCCGGAAAAGCAGCAGCGTTATCTTGAAACCATCAAGGCAAAATCCGAGGACATCGCTCACATGGTCAGCCAAATTTTTCTCTATTCCAAGATGGACCTTGAGGAGTTTCCACTTCATCCTGAGCCCCTCTCTTTGCGCGAAGAACTCGATGCCCTCGCCACCGTGATTGTGCCGGAATACGCCGCCAAGGGGCTTGAGATTACCACCGAGCCTTTCCCTGATGCGACAGTGGTCGCTGATGCGGAGATGCTGCGCCGAATCCTAATGAATATTATCGATAACAGCTTAAAGTACAAGACTGCCGAGGTGGGACACCTCCACCTCTGTGCCGAGGAAACGCCGTCTGCGGTTCGTCTCACCCTCACCGACGATGGTCCGGGGGTTCCTGAGGAGGCCTTAGGCAAGCTCTTTGATGTGTTTTATCGCAGCGACCCTTCACGCCACAATCCTAAGCAAGGCAGTGGTCTGGGACTCGCCATTGCAAACAAGGCTGTCACACGCATGAATGGCAGCATCCATGCCGTAAATGCAGTGCCCCACGGCCTTGCCATTACCCTCACCCTACCGAAAGGAGATGCCCCTGATGGAAAAAATTCTGATTGTTGAAGACGACACCGCCATCGCTGAGATTGAACGGGATTACTTGAGCCTAAGCGGCTATGAGGTCACCCTTGCCGGCGACGGCGAAACAGGCCTGCACTTGGGCCAAAGCGGTGACTTTGATTTGATTTTGCTGGATTTGATGCTGCCGGGGATGGATGGCTTTGCCGTATGTCGCAAGCTCCGCGAAGACACCGACATCCCCATTTTGATGGTGACCGCCCGCCAAGAGGACATCGACAAAATTCGCGGTCTTGGCTTAGGCGCCGACGATTATATCGAAAAACCTTTCTCCCCAAGTGTGCTGGTGGCACGGGTCAAGGCCCATTTGTCCCGTTACCAACGCCTCACCCAAGGCGATCGTCGTCCCACCGGCGACATTGAAATTGGCGGCATCCGCCTCAACGAACAAACCCATCGCGTCTTTGTTGACGGCAAAGAGGTCTTTCTCAAAAACAAGGAGTACGAGCTTTTGCTCTTCTTTATGCTAAACGTGGACACCGTCTTTAGTCGCGAAGCCCTCTACGAACGCATCTGGGGGCTCGATGCCATGGGCGATAATGCCACCGTCGCCGTCCATATCAACCGATTGCGCGCAAAAATTGAACGCGATCCCGAAAATCCACGCTATATCCAAACCGTGTGGGGCGCGGGGTACCGTTTCCGTGGCGTCTAGCCCTCTTCTGCACCGCCTTGCTTTGATAAGGCGGTGCTTTTTTTGCAAAAAATCGGCAAGTTTAACAACTGTTTAAGGTTTTTAAAAACGAGGTTTAATCCTCCCTCCTATAATAAAATCATCAAGTTAAGGGAGGAATCACCATGAAAACATTAAAAGAAAAGATTGAAGCGACGAATTTTAAGAAACTGTCAAAGTGGTTTATTTTGCTCAGCGTTTGTGTTATGCTGATTAGTGGAGGTATAGCGACTTATTTGCTCATGCCTCAGCTGGGCGAGTTTGGTCTGATGGTCGATAAAATCGGCTACGAACCGTTTCTTGTTGACAGTGACATTTTTGAATATGCCATCGGACGCGGCGCCATTAGCATGCCATCCTTTGGCGCTCAAATGGCGGTACTGATGACCTTTCTTTTTGCCCTTTTGATTTTTGTAGGCTACTGGCTCTTGGTAGCGACTTGGCTTTACCAAAGCGCTTGTCGTGCAGAAATGAGCGGCGCCCTTTGGCTCGTAGTCGGGCTTGTGGGCAAGCTCTTGG